>CAWBXM010000053.1:0-4332 GCA_963792545.1 uncultured Gammaproteobacteria bacterium
GAAGGAAAAACAAAACTGGTTAAGAGAGCAGTTGTATCTGATGTTGTATAAATAATAATTAGGGACAGGCCACACTTTAGAAACCACACTGTTTTCCATAATGTCAAACCGTGCTCTGTCCCCTATTGTTCCTCACTCGAAATATTGCAATAGCTTCACATTACTGTCAGAGTCTTTTACAGTAATTAAACTGAAACAAGATAATTTATTTAAAAAGTTTCAATAACATATTGAAATAGTGCAATTTCATTTATATGGCATGATATCTGCATTATTTCCAGGTATCATGCAGGGAAAATCATTAACAACACTGGATTTTGATGAAGCAGTAGCGCTTGCCAGGCAGAACCCTGAGGCCTTTGAGCAATATCGCCTCGATGCTATCGAGGCATTGATTACCTGCTCATCCAGGAAAAACCAGCAGCATTTGCGTCGTCTACAATGGCGCATAGATCAAGTGCGAAAACGTGCCCCAAATTCCACCGACGCATGTGTGAAAATTTATCAAATGATGTGGGAGACCTTTACCGGAAATAGTGGATTTATCGACATCATTTGTAATGGCAACTACCCACTCCAAAACGCAGACAATACTACCCCTAAGGCAAAAGTATTATCATTATCAGATGTCAGGGAGAAAAATAAAAAATCTGAATAGTGGTTTGTTCAAACCTCAAATTATTTGATTCGCAATAATTTGAGGGTCAGAGTAAAAACTATCACTAAGAGTTTTTACTCTGCCCCAAATATCTCAAATAATTACCAGTCTCGAAAAACATCGACCTCTATAATTTGAAAAGTTAAAGGGCTCCCCCTTTAATACGACTATTCCACCACAGTAATATATTTATAATTTCTAGTGATGTAATTGTATATTGAATCCTCGACATGACATTTCATCGAAAACTTTACTTTAACGACAGAAACATCTTTGTCGTTATTGCCAGGCATTATTGTTTGTAATTCTGGGGCAGTATACCTATTTCTTTAATCAGTATACTATCCCCAGAATTCCGGTTAACGACGGCTATCAAAGTTCTCATCAATATACGATATTGCTTCTGTTATTGATTCCCTAACCGCTATTTGCATATCCATGCGATCTTGCTGGTTCAGAAAAAAGGCCATGTCGACTTCATAACGTAGGTAACGGGTGGGGAGTTTGTTCAGGGCAATACAAGCAATATCCAGAAAATAATCATCAGGTTTTCCTTCTGTGTTTGGAATGATATGCTGATCTATATAGTCAAAGACCATATGTTCATAATAATTATGTATTCCCGAACGATCCATTGATATGACCTCTTTTTAGTGACTGTTTATCGATTATAGACTGTCTTCGCTGTTTTTAATCACTTCACATATGTACGAAGAATCCCTACGTCCCGTTTATTTCATATCGGCTACATCCCCGCCAAGGCATTCTGCGACTTGCCACTCCTTGCCCTGTTTGACTGCCTGGTATTTCGTCCAGAACGCAGCATCGGTTTTCTGATGTACGGCGGGCGTCTTTGGATTTCGATAGCGGGAAGTCTCATCGGGGCCGCCGTTGTATGCGGAATAGGCAGACCTTGCCAGATTGTCCAACCCGCCTTTATGTTTCTGCTCACCTCTTTTAAGTGAGTATTTAACCAGGTACCTGTGCAGCACCTCGACACCTGCCCGGACATTGTAAGCAGTATCCCAGCGCAGTTTCTGGGTGTTATACAATCCACGCCAAACCGGCTCATTAATCTGCATCAAACCGGTATCGCTGGTGCTTGAACGCAGCGTCACAACCTTCTTGTTTTTTATAACATATTGTCGCCAGCAGCTCTCCTGCCATGCCGTGGCCAGAACCAAATTTTGAAAAAGCTTTTTCAAAGAATCATCCAGCTTATTTGTCTTGGCGCTACTGTTGGCGCTATCGGTAAGCAGATCACGAATAATGGGCAGGTACTCAGGCAACTCACTTTTCCTGGGCACCCAGAGCTTGAGGCGTTCGTTTGATGATCCTGCCCATGCGGATCGGATTGGCCAGAAGTCAAAATTGAAGCCTGATGACTGGTTCGACTCGAGGGAGACAGGAAGCTGGAAAAGCTGGCGCAATTCCGGGTCAACGGTCTCCTCGTAAAGCAAAGGATTAATGCCGGGCTGATCGTTGAGCATGCGCCCCATCCGTCGCAGACCATTTGCGGAAATATCCAGACCGATGGAAGGACCCAGCCGGTCCAGGATTTCGAGGGCATCGGTTGCTGTCAGCAGACTGGCCAGCAGCATGGGTTCCTGACCGGGGTTTTCCAGACTGATCTGGCGCAGTACCGGCCCCAACCGTTGCCAGCTGTCGATAAACCAGTGGCGCACCGGATCATTCGCACGGTTGACAGGCTTCGCCAGGGCATCACGCAAGCGATAACGGGCATCCAGCAATATATCCACAAGGGCATCACGCAGGTCCTGTTGACTGGTCGCTTTGGCATAACGTTTAACGGCAAAGGTGATCATCGCATCCATCATCTGCCAGTTTGCCTCCAGCTGTTGAATTTCCTCGGCAGAGAGTAATGCTACGGGCGCTTGCGTGGCCGGGAGCCTGTCTATCTGGAGATTGATAGCAACATCGATGCCATCTGCAGCGACTGATATTTCCGATAATCTGAGACTGTCTGAGATCTTGCTGATCTGCGCAGCAGAGCGCCTGTCCAAAATATCCGGTAGCAATTTTTTCAGCTGATCGATGGTTGGCGAGAGGTCTATTTCATAGCGGTTCATAAGCGATAGCAACTGCCCGCTGGCCAAATCCAATACTTGCCCGGTGATCAACGCACCTTGCGGATTATAGAGCTGGACGCTAAGGATCTTCAGTCTGACGGACCTGGCTCCCGGCTGAATCACAGGTTTAGTGAGAAATTTAGCATCGCCTTCCCAGTTGAACAGCGGCGTGCAGTTTCCAAAAACAGCCGTCGCTATGTTAGCCCTCACATGCGCAGTGATCACCAGTTTTTGCTGATCTTCATGCAGCCGCGGATCAGACAGGAAAAGATTGCTGCAACCGGTCGCATCATGCAGAACCTCCACCCTGTTATCAGGTGTATTGAACAGCTGTCTCTGCATCAATTGCCGCAGGACTGGATAATCCAGTTTGATCGGCACCCTCACTGTCTCGGTGCTAACGGCAGTCTCGGCAATAACCGGTGATGCGAAAATCGATGCTGAGAGCAGCAGAAAAACGATGCTAATCAACTTTATTACCACAGGTTCTTTCATGATTCATTTCTCTGTATTTTCATGGGCAGTGCTGTAATTAATAGGGGTCTGCCCCTTATTATTGCCGACCCTTTAATTGTTTGCCTATTATTTAATCTATCTCAACTTTTAGCAAACTATCTACGCATAAAATGATGTCTAGAGACACGCGTATTTCCGATTATTATTATGAAAGGAGAACAGTTATGGCTATCGCAGAAACCGTAAAAAACTATCTAACTCAGAAAGCAGTCGACTACACGCTGCCACTTCATCCGCACACCGGCTCCAGCCACGAGACCGCCGAAGCATCTCATGTCCGCGAGGACCACATCGCCAAGGGCGTGATCGTTAAGGACGCTGCGGGCTACGCCATGGTGGTCGTTCCGGCCAACAGCTATGTCGAGATGAAGCACGTGCGCAAGGAACTCGACCGGGCGCTAGAACTCGTTGAAGAGGACGAATTTTCCAGACTGTTTCCCGACTGTGAGCCCGGCGCCGTGCCACCGCTCGGCCCGGCCTACCAGATCGAGACTTTTCTCGATGAATCGCTGACCAGTCTGGCCAATATCTATTTCGAAGCCGGCGACCATGAACACCTGGTGCACGTCAACGGAAATGATTTTAAAACCTTGCTGAGTGGTGTACGACACGGTCACTACAGCCATGATGAATGAGGGACAGGACTATGCAAAACGAACTCGATCCACGAATTGACCAATGGTATGCCCATCTTGATAAAGGACAGCGCTTTTTCATCACGGCCATTAACGAAGAACAAAAGACTGTTGAAGTACAGCATTTTGATGGTGATATTGAAGAATTCAGTTTTGATGAATGGCGTGATCTCAAGATTGAGCTGAGTGAAGAGCCTGAAAACTGGGCAGGCGCCCTCGATATTGCAGAGAAAGATGATCTAGGTACCGGCATAACGGATACTCGTTCTGCTGACTGGACTGAACCAGGCGAAGATTACCGAGATACCCAATAAATAAAACCGGGAGTAAACATGGCGCTCTCTAACACATGTAGTCGTGCCTCCGATTGTTTTTTATTCATGTTAATTTGTGCGTGTTGTAAGAATATGCTCAATCATCGGTTTGCTTCCCT
>CAWBXM010000054.1:0-28268 GCA_963792545.1 uncultured Gammaproteobacteria bacterium
TCTAGCTCATGACTTTCGGGGTCAATTTAAGATAACGTCTAACAGTTAAATTAAAACTGTAATAAAACTGAAACAAATCCGTAATGAACCGTGTGCTTTATTGTTTATCCCATCACAATTATTAAAACGTCAAAAAAATAGGTAGGTATAAAAATGTCAATGTTTAGCTTTTTCCAAGAAATGGAGGATGCAGCAGAATCTTCCAGCAAGGGTGATTTTCTCAAATTTGGTGTTGTCATCATCTTTATGATAACGGTACTCATTCTAAGCTATAGCTCTATGGGACAGTTACCGACTAACGCATTCCTGGTTATAGCCGCACTTTTTGGCGCCTATATGGCAATGAATATCGGCGCCAATGATGTCGCTAATAATGTTGGCCCGGCAGTGGGTTCTAAAGCCCTGACCATGGGTGGCGCAATCGTTATCGCTGGTATATTTGAAGCTGGAGGAGCTTATATAGCTGGTGGTGATGTGGTTGGTACCATTAAAAAAGGCATTATTGATATTAATGCTTTCGGCGGTGATACTAATAGTTTTATCTGGGCAATGATGGCTGCACTGCTTGCTGCAGGTTTATGGTTAAACCTGGCGACCAAGTTTAAAGCACCTGTTTCCACTACCCACGCTATTGTTGGTGGCGTGATGGGCGGCGGTATTGCTGCAGGCGGGTTTGCTATCGTTTCCTGGCCAACCATGGGTAAAATCGCTTCTTCATGGGTTATATCTCCTGTACTGGGTGGCATCATTGCAGCAATATTCTTATTTTCTATTAAGAAAACGATTGTTTTTAAGGAGGATAAAATCACTGCTGGCAAATTCTGGGTTCCAGTTTACGTCGCTATTATGACATGGGCATTTGTCACTTATCTGACCTTAAAAGGTCTTAAAAAAATATGGCCGCATATTGTAGATATTTTCACCTTCCTGCCTGATGAGAAGAAACCAAGTTTTATGATCGCGTCTATTCTTGGCCTGATAATTGGGGCAATCATTTTTCTCTTTGTTAAAAAGAGCGTGTCACTAAAAGAAAACTTAGTGAACGACAGAGCCAGTATCAATACTTTATTCACGGCCCCGCTAATCTTTGCTGCGGCACTGCTGAGTTTTGCTCATGGCGCAAATGATGTCGCCAATGCTATTGGACCACTGGCCGCGATTAGCGATGCTGTCAATACCGGTGGTATTACATCAAAGGCCAGCATTCCATTCTGGGTTATGTCCGTTGGCGCACTTGGTATTGTGGTTGGTCTCGCATTATATGGTCCAAGGCTGATTAAAACAGTCGGTTCAGAAATAACAGAACTGGATCAGATGAGGGCCTTTTCCATTGCAATGGCCGCCGCTATCACTGTCATTATTGCCAGCCAGCTTGGGTTACCGGTTAGTTCTACTCATATTGCTCTTGGCGGCATCTTTGGTGTTGGTTTCTTACGCGAATACTTACAGGACCATAAAGAAGTTATTAAACTGGATGAAGAAGAAAAGAAACTGGAGAAAGAAGAAAACAGGCTTGAACAATATAGAGAAAATCTTCAGGAATTATTAGATCTACCTGAAGAAATAAAGGACAAAAAAGTTTACAAACAAATCGGTAAACTTTACGAGATGGTAGAGAATGAGGAAAAAATTCTTGAAGAAGAACAACTTATTGTTGCAACTTTAGCGCGGAAAAAATATGTAAAAAGAGATGCTTTTAAAAAGATTATTGCGGCATGGGTTATTACGGTACCCGTTGCAGCTATTCTTTCTGCGAGTATCTATTTCATGATTAGAGGTATGATGCTTTAATCTTTAAATTTTCTAAATCATTAAAGGGGCCGTAACTATTTTGAAGATATAAAATAGTTACGGCCCCTTTAACATTTGTAAAATCATTTTCCTATTTTGAATTACGATACAGTATACTAGATGAAGCTATGTACCGTGTTTACATTAGCGGTAGTTACACACTATCTGAGGCAGAAAAATGGAGAGTGTAAATGATTCTGTGTAACTGCCATTGTGTTGAGCCTAATGGCGGTTCTTTTAATTGTTGCATAACAAGGTCTTTATTATTAAACCAGGCCGTTGCTGCAATCTCACCTTTCTTTATGGCATCAATAACTTCAACAGGTGCATCCAGTAGATTTATGTATTTTGAAACAAAACCTTTTGACTTTCCTATTCTTGACGCAATCACTTCAAATAGTGAATCCAGTTTCTATTTTAAAACTCGCTAATTCAGCAGCCACCTCTAACGGCAGCTAATCATCCCGTTGTGCATTTTCAGAGATTTGCACAAAACGTATCTCAGTTTCTGATTCATCCACCCGGCGGATTGTTGCACGAATTGTGTCGGCTTTTAGAATTTGTTTAATGGCACGATATCGTCGCTCACCTTAAACGAGCAGATAACGATGTGTGTCTATTTGTTTAACAACGACAGGCTGTAATTGGCCAACGGTTTTAATATCTGATGCGAGAGCTTCCAGATCGTCAAATGTTTTCCTTCCCTGTTCTTTAACCTCGATCTGATTAACCATTAAAACGAACGCATCCGGATCTTGTTGGCTTCGCGGAATAAAATCAATAATCTGGCCTGACGAGTTTTTACTTTCATCAACATCAGCACTGTTCGCCTCTGCCCTCTTCCTGGCAATCTCTTCTTTTAAATCCATGCAACCATCCTTATCAATACAGCTATTTATTACATATTTTATGTAATGATTATTTGTTATATTCGAACGACTTTAAAAATATGGGTATGTTTTAAACAGGCATAACAAATAAAACACAGTTAATGCGTTATGTTATTTACGATGTTTTTTCGTTGAAGGTTTTTTTCACCACAGGATGGGTGAGAAAGTGAAGGTGTTCCTTTCATCATTACCGCTCCCTTTTTAATCATTTACATTTGCGCGTAAATTACAGGACTGATGTGTTTATTACAATAGCCGTATGTCAGATAAGATTGCATCTATAGTGTATTCTGTCCATGCAGAATACAATGTTTCCGACGGAAACTTTTTAGAATGACTTTAAATATTATCTTTTACATAATCTAGAACATTAAATGGATGCACTTTCTTAGAGAAAGAATATTGTAATTCATATGCCATTTTTTCTAGTGGTGAATCATCATAGCCCTGTTGTTGCATTTCAGAAATATAACGGCTTATAAATTTACTGGCTCCCAAAATCTGCCACTGTACGACATGTACTAGTTCATGGAAGTGTAATTCGAGATCTTTTTCACATCCTTTCTTGATAAAATAGGTATCTTTATATGTTATTCCAGCAAGTGGTTTATCTATAAAATCACCCAGTCCTGCCTGACGTAATTCAGGAAAATCTGGCTTAGGGATTTGTTCGACCACCACATAATAACTTCTTGATAAAAACTCGACAGGATAGAAGTCATTAAACACCTTGGCAAAACACGCGCATGACACCCTGTTATTTAAGTGGCCTTCTATTGTTTCATCTATCCAGTTTTCTATATTATTAATCATTAGTTTTATAACGAATGTTTCCGTCGGAAACTTACACAATAAGCAGTTTTAAATTATCATCTTCTTGCACACGGCTGGTGACGTTTTTTGGTTGAGCCCAGGTTTGTTTTAATCCGCGTCTTTCCCAGGAAAGTGTTTTATTCTGGATTTGTTGTTTTGAGTAATTACCGGCATCTGCTTCAAACAAGATCATCTCACCGGTCACATGATTGGTATAAACAGCATCCGGTAAATACTCACCAATGAGTGATTCATCACTCTTACTCAACTTATGGGATAAACGAAAGTCTTCTGGTCGACCTAATCGAAAATAGGCTTCAGATGTAATCAGTTCGTGATAATCACTTTTAGAGTTGCCCGTGCTCGGCAATCGACCACCCCAGGCAACGGCCATTTCATGGCTTGAGAATTCATAGACTCTATATTGTCCCTGCCCGGTTACAAAAATGTTTCGGCTGGAAATAATACCCGCATCGACAAGGCGCTGAAGTGATCGGCTGCCTTGCGTTTTTAAATGGGCGTAATGATGATCGGCGGCCTGTGTTGCTGAAATGATTTGGACTTTTGCAAGATCGGTTAAGAATTCACGATCCGCTTTTGTCAGTCTTAATTTATTATTTTCTGTTCCGGCAATTTTTGCCAGACGTGCTGTGCGCGGATTATATGTACGACGATTCATTGTCCTTCCCTACCCAAAATTTATCCACATGAGCCAACAGCCTGAAATTTTGCTTTGCCTTCGCATTGTTAAAGGATGCTACGGCAGTCAAAATCTGCGCTTCGCTTCGGGCTGGTGACTAGGTGGATAATCATACACAAAAGAACCAGATCGAAAAGCAAAAAGTTTTGCCGACGGAAACTTTTTAATACCGACTCATAATGTGGCGTTATAACATCAGCCCTGCTGATTCATTCGAATTCGATAGAATTCGCCAGCGGCACGATAGTGCTGCGTCGAAGCGTTAGCGTAGCGAGGGCCGAGCCTCGAGCTTAACGGAGCCTGCGCAGTTAAGCCGAATGGCGAGGCGACATAACAAGGCACGCTAGTGCGTGATGAGTGCGTAGGCACGAAATCACCTTGGACATGTCCCGAGCTACGCGAAAATGGGCAGGCACAGCCTGCGGTGTAACCCCAGAATATTTATAAGATTATTACTGCTGATTTGGAAACTAGCCTGGAAACTATAAAACATTTAATAATTTGTATTAGTGTCATTACAGATAATGAAATTCCTGCAAAGTCAGATGATTAAATGTGTTCAGTATCAAGCCATTAGAGACTGCTTCGCCTCATCTAGTAATACTTCATTCTCTTCCAAATGTATGACATCAACTTCCACATCCATGCCCAGTTTGGCGAAGGCAGGTATCAAGGACCAATCTTCAGGAGCTTGTTTATCGTCAATAAAACCTCCTTGCAATAAAGCGAACTGAACCAGGTCAACCAGATTAGCACCACCTTCATGATCATAAGTAAAATCATTACATCGATTAACAACCTCGATAAGATCTGTTGAAAAATTCCATTTGGTTAAAATCATCGCACCAACTCGTCCCTGTAACGATGAAATAAGTGAAGTTAATGCGGCCTGATCATTAAACAAATCATCATCATTTTCAGCGAGTAATAATATAGGTAGTGACCCTATGTTATGAATCAAACCGGCCAATAATGCCTGTTCTTTTCTCATACCGAATGTCACTGCCATCATGTGACAGATAGCCGCCACATCGACAGAAGTACCCCAGGCGTTTCTAAACTGTTGCTCCATAATCGCCGACGTCGGTTGATACATCTGCTTCATAGCAAGGTTCACAACTAGATCGCGAACCAGTTTCAAACCCATACGTGAGACTGCCATATGTAGATCATCAATTGGATCTCTCGCCCTATATAGTGGACTATTGACCGTCTTAAGCAACCTTGCAGACATAGAAGCGTCCTGACTGAGGATATCCACTACCTGGTTTATAGTGGTATCTTCATCATCGACTACATCCCGTATCTTTAAAGCTACTTCAGGTAGTGAAGGCAACAGTAACCTGTCCTCTTCTACAGCTGCCTGTAACTGATTATAAAATTCATCTGTTGTAAAATTCATATTCTTAGCCTGATAGAAAATACGATATTTCTAGAAAATTAAAGGTTTTAAATTAAACAAAAAAGAGATGATTAATATATCGAAGACGCGTCGTTATTTCTGGATTAATGGACCTGATTGTTTCCGTGAATAGGATGTTATTCATCAGTCATATGACTACTTTTCATATCATTAATCTGTGATTCAAAATCGATGGGGAGCAAAATATGATTCTCACGGCGTTTTGTTTGACTATCTTCAACGTTGACAACAATCGTGTCCATATCATTCGTAACACACTTCAATATCTGTGAAACTCTATCCTGGAACTGAACGCTGACTAACACGTTTGATATTTCTTTTTTGATGTCTTCACTGGCTGAACGAAGTGATGAACTATCATCCTGTAGCGTCTGGATAGTACCTTGCAATCTAGAGAAGACTGATTCGATCGTGTTTTTTCCAACGTCAACGGCAGTGCGATTATGGTCGATCGATTCTGTAGTCTGCTTGAGTGTTGCATTTACAGCGACGCTAATATTATTAACTTTATCGATCATCTGTTTGCCTGTTTCAGCAGAGAGTGATGCGAGTTTTCTAACTTCATCTGCAACAACCGCAAAACCACGACCATGCTCACCTGCTCTAGCAGCTTCGATTGCAGCGTTGAGCGCGAGAAGATTAATCTGATCTGCAATCTGACCAACATCTCCTGCCATTTCGTTCAATTCTTCAGACTGTTCAGATAGATTCTTTACTTCATTAAGCAATTTATTCTCTAGACTGAGTGAAGATTGTAGTGAATCGATAACTGTTTGTAGAGATTTTTGACTCTCACTAAATAAACTTAGAATACCTTGCCCATCACCTAAATTCTTACTTTTATCCACTGATGCGGAGATCACATCATCAAGTTGCGACGACAATCCGGAGATCCCATTAGATAATTCATTGATACTATCTTCCGTCTGAATATTCGAACTTTCTACTTGCCTTGATAATATCGGCAACATTTTTTTTGCTAGATTTTCTAATGACTCGATATAAATAGTATATCGTTCAAGATCTTTTGAATGTTTGATATGCGTCCTTGTATCAGAATTACATAACATTCTATTTATAATAAATGACGAAGTTATACCGCAAACGAGTAAAACCAGCCCTACACTCATCAAAAAAACATCGTCTGTCATATATAATGCGAGTGCAGCACCACTTCCTAGTAATACTGGTATGATCTGTGAAAATACCCTGATATTGATACCAAAAACGTCTACGACAATATTCATAGGCCCGGTTACCTGTGCTGTCATTTCGTCATCTAATTCAGCCGTACCCGAATAGTTCATAGCTCTCTCCAATTGTTATTTATTAACACGTCAAATACTTTGATAGCATGTGATAATACAAACAGCGTAACAACTACGGTTGCAGCTATCATCATTGCAACAACAATCGGTAAGAAGTTGATATTCGATCCAAGTAATACTAATGCAGTAACAGAGATAAGGAAAAATATAACAACTACTAAAAAAACTACGAATATACCAACAGCTGCATTAAAATCCAGGTTAGTTCTTTTGGTTACATTAAATAAAACATTCGACTGTCGACTTAATGATTTTGAAACAATTATTCCCGCATCTTTATTCATGATATCAACCCAACTCTTCATACTAATAATATTTTAGTAACACTCTTATCGGCATAAATTCTTTGTTCTTTAAGCCTTGTTTACAAACACAAATTAATGTCACTAATATATGTATGAAGCAATAGTTGTGCCACATTTTCTATCAATCTTATAAAGCGAAATAATCTCATTTATGAAATTTTTATATCTGCACAGTCAAACAAATTTACGCTAAAAAACATTAAATAAACAATCGCTTAGCTAGGGATTCCGGGCGGATTGATAACGGCCACATTGAAATTTACACATTCATTACAAGCTATGTGGATACCACTATGGATGCTCACGATCAGGGAGTCTTCGTTGGTGACAACTCTTTGCCGTTTACTGGCAAAGAGTTGTTCAGTCCTGAGCAGTTAACAGGCAGTTAAAAGATATATAAATCTGATAAATTTATATTCATTTACATTATCTAGTTCGTCGTGAGTTTTTTTATATTATTATACGAATGAGAACGTTTGATTAGACTCGTTAGTAAGACTGGCCCTACTAAATCTCGACAACAAAAGTAACTATCGACATAGATTTGTCAACTGCATTCTGGACTACTACAGCTAGTCAAAAACATGGCACTAAAAACCTGCAGCATTATCAAATTGCTGTTCAGTAATCAGCCTTTCTGCGTGTAAAACAATAATCAGTCCTTCATCGCGTGATATGACACCTTTAACATATTTAGAAGAACTGTTCGATTTAAGATTTGGATTTGAATCAAGCGCAGACTCAGGAAAATCGATAACGTCTGAAACTCTGTCAACGACTACGGCAACCAGTTCATTGTCTGATTCCAGCACTATCATTCGGGTTGATGGCGTGTACTCAATAGATTGCATATTAAGACGTTTTCGGCCATCGATAACAGAAACGACATTACCTCTTATATTTGTAATACCCACTATATAATCGGACGCACCCGGGACCGGTAATATATAATTTATGCGCAAGATCTCACACACGCAGGTTACTTCAACGCCATAAACTTCTCTACCTAATTGAAAGGTTATCCAGCGAACCATCGGCTCATGAACTTCTTCTTCATCGATATAATCATTGTGCATTTTATACCCTCTAATTAATTTATAAATTTCTGTTAAGCAGTGCAAGGATGCCTTGCACATCTATCAATGCAAATCCCATCTGTGCGATAGTACCTGCCAACCACGGACGACTACTCGTCTCATTGCGCCAGCATACCTGGTCATGAGATACCATTTTATCGTCATGAATTTCATCATAGAGAATACCTACTGAACAACCTTTCAACAAAATAACCTTTGAAATGGAGTCTGTTTCCTGCGTTTTAGCACAATTGTTATCAACGCCATTCATAACAAGACAGGCAAGATCAATTATCTCGACCGTTTCATTATCTATGTCTACCGTACCAACTATCATTTCTTGATGACCCAAATGACTACGGTCAATGGCTATTTCCTGTTTTGATAATATTGCTCTGATGATTGATCTCGGCAGCGCCATATTAATGTTTTCTATCTCAAATACTGTGCATTCGATAGGATCACATTTATATACATCAGCGTAGTTCACCAACACGGATTTCGTCTCTGGTATCGCTGATTCCAGACATGAACTATTTAACATACTGTTTAGATATTCTTTTTCGATTAGCTGTGCTCGCAGACTCGATGAACTCCGAACACCAGACTCTTCGTTTACCTGAACCATCACATCTGTCATATTACTGCTCATCAGGCTACGTCTCGCGCTTCACGATGTTGTACATTCGATATCTGTTCAAGCAATAGTTCGTATGCTTTCAGGCCATGTGTTTCCTTGTTTATATACGATATCGGTTTACCCGCAAAACTTGCGTCTCTGAATTTTGTATCGACAGGTATCGGTTGTACTGATAAAAATTCTGCATATTCATCGTTCAACATCTGTAAGCTTTTCATCGAAGCCCGGGTGCGTCTATCGTGCATCGTTGGTAATATCGTGTAAGTAATTTTCTTGTGCAGAGAGTGCTCGATCATATCAAGCGTACGCAACATTCTTTTCAAGCCTTTTATCGCTAGTAATTCAGTCTGCACCGGTATAATTAATCGATCACATGCAACCAGTGCGTTCAACATTAGCATTCCTAAAACCGGTGGGCAGTCGATCAATACATGGCTAAAGTTACCTTTTGCTGCTATCAGCGCTTGCGACAAAATAAGACCCATTCCGTTGCGTGCACCAAACTTTTTTTCTAGTGACGCCACGGCGACAGATGAAGGAATAATTGATAAATTATCTATTTCGGTAGCGTGTACGACGCCGTTTAAATTAATTTTGTTACCATTGGCATATTCAGCGATTAAGTCATATACCGTTCTATTCACAGATTCCGGTTCTAGACCAAAGTAACTACTAAGTGAAGCATGCGGATCCAGGTCAATCATCAGCGTTTTTTCATTACGTGCAGCAAGAATACCGCCAAGGGTTACCGTACTCGTTGTCTTCCCTACACCACCTTTCTGATTTGCAATAGCCCAGACATTCATTTAGAAAATCACTCCATTGGTAGTATATTTTTTCATCAAGCTTGGCATATCAAGAACCAGGGCAATGTTGCCATCACCTGTTATTGTCGCACCGGCAAAACCAGCAGTTGACTTAAGCATGGCGCCTAGTGGTTTGATAACAACTTCCTCCTGCCCAACTATCTGATCGACAACAAGACAGAAACGCAAACTTCCCATCTTGACCACGATAACCTTTTGATGAGTTTCCGGGCCATTAAAGTCATTATTTCTCACCAGCCACGGATAGAGATAGTATAGAGGCAATGTTTCCCCGCGGACCCGCATCACTTCTCTGTCGTCGACTAGATTAATGTTATCTGGCTCCATATTGAAAGCCTCATATACATTATTGAGAGGTAGAGCAAATTGGTATTTGTCCAACATCACCATTAACGTAGGCAATATGGCGAGCGTCAATGGCAGATACATGGTAATGACAGAACCCTTATCTAACGTCGAGTCTATTTCTATACTGCCGTTGAGCTCATTTATCCGTGTCTTAACAACATCCATACCGACGCCTCTGCCAGAGACATCTGAAATTTCAGATTTAGTGGAGAAACCAGGTGCGAAAATTAGATTATATGCATCCTTATCAGAGAGACGATCTGCAGCATCCTGACTCATCATACCGGACTCGACGGCCTTTTTTCTAAACACAGCATGATCCATGCCTTTACCGTCATCTGTCACCATTAACAATACGCGATCACCTTCCTGCTGCGCGCTTAGCGTAATGGTGCCCTGGCGTGGCTTACCTGCTCCGTATCTTTCCTCAGGTATCTCAATACCGTGATCTGCGGAATTTCTGACCAGATGGATCAGAGGATCGGCCAATGCTTCCACCAGACTTTTATCGAGGTCAGTATCTTCTCCGACCAACTTGAGATTAATATCTTTATTAAGTTTATTAGCCAGTTCACGTATTAGCCTTGGAAAACGATTAAATACCTTTTTAATCGGTTGCATACGTGTTTTCATTATTGATGACTGAAGATCAGTAGTAACCAGTTCCAGTGTTGCAATAGCGTCAGTTACGTGACCTTGCTTCATCCCTTGTTTTAGCATCGTTAATCGATTACGTACCAGTACCAACTCACCGACAAGATTCATTATGTCGTCGAGCCTCTCGGTATCTACTCTCACGCTCGAGTCTTTTTTGATCGGCACTTTTTTATCGGAAACTTTAGCAACACTTTCGACATCCTGGGCCTTGTCAACCGGCGTATGAATCTGTGCTGCCGGTTCTTCAACGGCTACTGACGACACTGTAACCGAACTTCCCGGCCCTTTATTTTTACCATGCATTTCATCAAGCATGTTTTCAAATTCATCATCTGTAATTAAGTTCGATGCAGCAGGTTCAACAGGCAATGTCTTTTCTGATGATGAATCATCAGAAAGCGTTGAATGTTTACCTTTACCATGGATCTCATCGAGTAGATTATCAAACTCATCGTCAGTGATTAAACCATTTGACGGTGCATCATCAACTGCCTTATTTTTAGCATCGATGGCAGAAAGTCTCATCTGTTCAAATTCATCATCCATGGTTTTTGTTATTTCAGTCGCTGTAGCTACCACGCCAGGATTATCGACTGGTTTTTCTGGACTTTTTTCAACAATAGTCGCCGGATTATTCGTAGGTAAATAACTGTCTAGTTTTTGTAATAATACGGTATCATTTTCTTGTAACGGCTCATTTTCTCTAAGCCTTTCGAACATATCACCAACAACATCCAACACCTCAAAGATAACATTGATCAAATCCGAATCTACCTGGACTTCACCTTTACGCAACAGATCAAACAAATCCTCCGCACGGTGGCATACTTCGACCATCTGTTTTAGTTCTAGAAAGCCTGCGCCTCCTTTGATAGTGTGAAAGGATCGAAAAATTGCGTTAAGCAACTCAGTATCGAGTGGATTCTTTTCAAGTTCGGCAAGCTGATCATTAAGTAGATCAAACAACTCGCCTGCTTCGATTAAAAAATCATGTCGTATTTCATCGTCTATATTCATAATTACATACACATTATTGTTTACATTAAGTGTTTGTTTTTTTACAAACAGCTATATCGACCATCGTTTAGTAAGATGTATTTATCAGACAGGTCAGAAACCTAAAGTTGATAATAGGTCATCAACTTCATCCTGATTGTTTAATACATCATTGTTTTGTGACCCTGGTATTGAAGGACCATAACCGGCATTATTTTTAACATCACGATTATCGTTAACTTCTTCACTACGGTGACTATTTACTTTTAAAATACTCACCAGACTGTGCTCGACGTCCTGCACCATTTTGCTTACGCGCTGGATGATCTGGCCACTGAGATCTTGAAAACCTTGAGCGACGGTAATCGTATTCATATTTTTATTGATGCTTTCTACATCGGTGCTTACCTTATCAAGAAAACTTATAACGTCTTTTTCAGGAAAAGGTAACTGGCTATTTTTCTCGGGCACATCAGTCCTCTGATGTAACAGACTCTTAATATTGACTGCCTGATAACTTAAATTATTTAGCAACGGTGTACTGTTTTCGATGGCCGTTAATGTCTGATTCGCCGCGTCTTCCGTAAGGTTTATCACATGACTAAGATCGTGCCGTGCATCTTGCATATCCTGCTGCATAACATTATTCACACGAACATCAGTCGAAATGGCATTCATCGTTTCATGCATTTCACGCGTCAGCTTTCCAAGTTCATGAAACATAGTATTTTCGCTAGTCTGATACATTTTATTAATAACATTGTCTGCCTGTTCAACATTTCCATCTTCAAGGTGTTTAACCAGTTCTTTCGCCTGTTTAAGGCTTTCAGACAGGATTGAATCATCATTAACTTTCGGCTTCGTTGTATTTTTCATTATCAACTCACCAGCCTTTCAAACACCTTATCCACCTTCTCTTTCAAGGTAATCGCTGTAAATGGTTTAACGACATATCCATTCACACCTGCCTGTGCGGCTTCCATGATCTGTTCGCGTTTAGCTTCTGCCGTTACCATCAGCACCGGCAATGAACTTAATTTTGGATTTGCACGTACCGCCTTTAGCAGATCAATGCCAGCCATACCTGGCATATTCCAATCTGTTACTAAAAAATCGATACCACCATGTTCCAGGATTGGTAAGGCTGTATTTCCATCATCTGCCTCGACGATATTTTTGAATCCTATCTCGATCAATAGATTCTTTACTATTCGACGCATCGTGGAGAAATCATCAACCACAAGTATATTCATATCTTTATCCACATCTATCTCCAACGTAACCGCACAAGTTATTTTCTCTAATAAAAATTATATTCATGGATTGTCATCAACCCATGCTGTCATTCTCGACCTTAACCGTAGTAGCGCCTGCCCATGTATCTGACATACTCTGCCTTCTGTAAGGCCTAATACTTCACCGATTTCACGCATGTTGAACTCTTCATCGTAATATAAAGACATCACCATTTTTTCACGATCGGGTAAGCCTTTAATTCTTTCGGCCAGCCCTGATCTAAAATCCTCTTCCTGCAATTCGTCATATGGGTTATGAGACTCACTACTATCGTATTCATCGCGACATCCATCGACAGCAACGATATCTTCATAACTTAATAACTGACAACCGGCAGCATCCTTAACCATGCTGTGATATTCTTCTAGGGAAATACCTAATTTCTCCGCCACTTCGCCATCTTTTGCGTCTCGGCCATGTTCGCTTTCTATACTTTGGATCACCGCAGATATCTCACGCGATTTTTTATAAACGGAACGTGGTGTCCAGTCACAGCGTCGCACATCATCTAGCATTGAACCCTGTATACGTATACGTGCATAGGTTTCAAAACTTGCACCTTTCGACATGTCGTAACCTTTCAAGGCTTCAAACAAGCCGATCATTCCCGTTTGCACTAGGTCGTCCAATTGGATACTCGAAGGCAACCTGGTAATCATGTGATACGCAATCCTTTTAACAAACGGTGCATATTCAGTCATCAACTCATCATAATTGAGTGCGTTTTCTGATATTGAACCTACATTGACATAACTATTCACTGTTGCCATTAGGACACCTCCAATAACATCATCGCAGATCGATCCATGTCAGCCTGTAGCATTCGTTCTACGAAGAATTTCAATTGACCATCTGTCTGCGAACTATCTGGCCAGTTACATATCTGTTTTGTCACACGTTTAAAAGCGAGTGAAGATGGGCTATATGGAAAGGCTTCGACCACCGCTCGTTGATGCTGGATAGCTTTTCTCAATTTCCCATCGTAGGGAATCGCACCGAGAAAGCTTAAAACCACATCTAAAAATCTATCAGTAGCTTTTGAAAGCTTTACAAACAACTCACGCCCTTCGCGTGCGTCATGTGTCATGTTTGCCATAATGTGAAAACGGCTAACATTATGTTTTTTACTCATCACCTTGATAAATGCGTACGCATCTGTAATAGATGCCGGCTCATCATGAACGACTACGATAACGTCCTGTGATGCGCCACAAAAACTTATTACCGAATCAGAGATACCTGCGCCGGTATCGACGATCATCACATCGACCGCACAACTCAGATCACTGAAGGCATTCACTAAACCTATATGTTCTGAAGGTGACAGATTTGCCATGCTACTTTTTCCAGTCGATGCTGGAATAACTTTAATATTTGATGGACCCTCGACCATGATCTCTTCGAGCGTTCTTTCCCCACTGATAACATGTGAAAGGTCATACTCAGTATTCAAACCGAGCACCACATCAACGTTAGCCAGGCCTAAATCTGCATCGAGCAGCAATACTTCTTTACCCTCTTTAGCCATCGAAATTGCCAGATTAACAGATACATTGGTTTTCCCTACACCGCCCTTACCACTGCTTACAGCAATAATTTTTACCTTTTTAGGTGCAACTATACGCCGTAAACTATCAGCCTGGTCGCTAGAACGGCAGATCGATCTATCAGAAACTCGCATTGTTTACTCCACCAAATGTGTACGCCAATTCTTCATCGCTTAATGTTCTGTTTAAATTTCGCATTAATTTAATTGCCTCCTTCACCAGTAATTTTCCACGTCCCCGATGTAGATCATCAGGCACTTTTTGTCCATCACAGATAAATGCTATCGGTAACTCATGTTGAATGAGCACAGAAATTATTTCGCCAAGACTCGCGGCTTCATCTGTCTTTGTTATCACACAACCATCTAAGCTCAAGCTTGAAAATGCACGTATGACTTCATCCTGTAAATTCATTTGTCCTGTTGCTGATAACACGAGGTAGTTTTTGATATCTATTCCATCAATATCTAAAGATGTTATCTGTTCAGTTAATCGAATATCTTTTTGGCTGATTCCGGCAGTATCGATCAACGTAAGTTGATGTTCACCTGATTGCTGTTTAACTTCAGTGAGAATTTTTTTCAATTCTTCAGAATCTGATGCCACGTGGACCGGTATACCTAATATCCGTCCATAACTACGTAATTGTTCGTGAGCACCGATTCGGTAATTATCTGTTGTGATCAAAGTCACACCTTTGCGCCCATGTTTTAACGCAAAGCGTGCTGCTAGTTTTGCGATCGTTGTGGTTTTACCGACACCGGTCGGACCGATTAAAGTAACGATACCACCCGTTGTGATGATGTCTTCGTTTTTTATCGGGACTAGATCAGCAAGATGATTGAGTGATTCGAGCCAGCTGTTTTTATTCAAGCCTTGTTGCGCTATTTTTTTTGCGATGTTTTGACTTAATTTTGAACTTAAACCAAGCGTCATCAGCTGTTTCAATAACTTGGCATGCAGAGGCTGCACTCTATCTATTTCACCCCAGGAAAACTGCATCAGAGGCGCTTCCATAATATCTCTCAAGCCTGCCAATTCATCCTGTATCTTATTTAATGCATCAGAGCTATCAGCGCCATGAAATATAGAACCAGTGTTCCTTTCTAAATCTGCGGTTTCGATGTCGGTGCCTTCAAACTCTGACGTTTTTGATTTTAGTGATGTTATATTTCTTGTTCTATCAGGTAAATTCCCCTGCATTTTTTTACCCTGCAAGGTATTTTTGTGAGACTTAACTTCGGCGACTGCATTTGGATTTCCCAGTGAGGCATTAACCATCGCATCTTCATAATCCATTGCCGCAATTATTTCTACACCACCGTTTATCCGTCGGTTAGATAAGATCACGGCATCTGGGCCCTGATCATCACGTAATGCGCGTAATGCCTGACGCGAGTCTGGTGCAAAGTATCGTTTCATTTTCATGCGATACACCCAATCAAAAATACATTTCTAGCGACTCTATAATTCATTCTGATCTCCACCGATATTTATGCATTCAACAAACCTGCGAGCCGAACAACTCTGTATTAGATCTACATAGGCTTTTTTAATTTGTTGATATAATGTGTTCATTGTTGTTTAACTTTCCTTATGCTGCAGCTACTTTGTGTCCACCAACAGCAGCGACGACTTTAATATTTTTATTGTCAGGTACTTCGTTATAAGCTAATACGTGCAAGTTTGGTGCCAAACTTTTTAGCAGCCTTGCCAGAGCACTTCTGATCACTGGCGATACCAGCAATACGGCGGCTCTATTGTTTATTTCCTGCTGTTTGATACACATATGTAGTTCCTGAATCATCTGCTCAGCTAAGCCTGGTTCAATCCCCAGACCCTTATCTGACGCGCTTAGTACGGATTGTTGCAATATCTGTTCCAACTCTGGATTTAGAGTAATAACAGGCATCTCCTGCTCCATACCATTGATATTCTGGTAAATCTGGCGTGACATTGCGGCTCTAACCGTGGCGGTTAAAACGTCAGAGTTTTGGCTTCCAGCAGCATGTTCCGCCAAAGTTTCGGCTATCGTGCGTATATCACGAATCGGCACACCTTCTGCCAACAAGTTCTGTAGTACTTTGACCATGACACCCAGTGGCAGCACTTTTGGTACCAGATCTTCAACTAATTTGGGTGACTGTTTGGCCAATTGATCCAACAGATGTTGAACCTCTTCATGTCCAATCAACTCATGGGCATGACTATTTAACAGGTGACTTAAATGCGTTGCTACTACCGTGCTGCTATCAACCACCGTGTAACCCATGGTCTGGGCTTCGTCGCGCATCGCAGGATCAATCCAGACGGCCTCCAGGCCGAAGGTCGGATCTTTTGTGTTGATACCTTTTATATTACCGAAGACTTGTCCTGGATTGATCGCCAGTTCTTTTTCAGGGTAGGCTTCACCTTCACCGACAGGGACGCCCATCAAAATGATGCGGTATTCGTTCGGTGATAGATCGAGATTATCTCTGATATGTACTGGCTGAATAAGGAAACCAAGTTCTTGCGATAGTTTTCTGCGCACGCCTTTGATTCGGGACATCATCTGTCCACCCTGATTTTTATCGACCATCGGAATTAAACGATAACCCACTTCCAGCCCGACAACATCGACCATCGGGACATCGTCCCAGCTCAGCTCTTTAAACTGTGCTTCGACGTCGGGCTCTTCAACGACTTCATCTTCTATCGTTGGTTCTTTTTTCTGTATCTGCTGCAGATAATAGGCAGTGCCGCCGAAGATGAAACCCAGTGTCAGGAAGACGACATTTGGCATACCCGGGATCAGACCTAAAGAACCCACGATAGCGCCGGTGATGGCGATTGGCTTTGGTCTGTTTAACAGTTGTCCGATGACCTGTTCACCCATGTCTCTGGCTGCAGAAGCGCGTGTTACTGCAATCGCTGCAGCAGTCGATAAGATCAATGAGGGTATCTGTGCAACTAATCCATCGCCGATGGTTAATAGTGTGTAGTTCTGTGCAGCCTGTGCAAAATCCAGATCGTGCTGGATGATACCTATACCAAAACCAAAGATGATATTTATAAATAAAATTAAGATACCGGCAACAGCATCACCACGAATAAACTTACTGGCACCATCCATCGAACCGTAAAAGTCCGCCTCACCGGAAATTTCTTGCCGTCTTTCACGCGCTTCATCCTGTGTGATGAGACCTGCATTTAAGTCGGCATCAACCGCCATCTGTTTACCGGGCATAGCATCTAAGGTAAAACGTGCATTAACTTCAGAGATTCGTCCTGCACCTTTGGTCACCACGACGAAGTTGATAATGGTCAGTACGGCAAACACCACAAGTCCGACCGCATAGTTACCACCAACAACAAATTCACCGAATGATTGAATGACATTACCGGCGGCATTACTACCAGTATGACCTTCGAGCAGCACGACACGTGTGGAGGCAACATTGAGCGACAGGCGCAACAAGGTGGCAGCGAGTAATATGGTAGGAAACACCGAAAAATCTAATGGTCGAATGGTATAGATAACCACCAGTAACACGACCAGTGACAGTGCAATGTTGAAGGTAAAAAATAGATCTAGTACGAATGGTGGCATCGGCAGAACCATCATCGCCAGCATAGATACCAGCAAGAACGGTATGCCTAAGCCATAAAAAGTCAAAGACGGTTTCATCGGTAAAACGGCACTATCAATCATATCTTAACTCGCATATTCTTCTTGTTATTCATGGTTATCATCACGTCTTAATACGTCGATCAATTCATCTGGTATCGGTAGGTCGTCTGGTGTATCTGGTGGCACGCCACCATAAGTCTGAGTAGTTTTTAACTGGTAGACATAAGTTAAAATAGTTGCAACTGCAACATACAAGACCCGCAGGAATTTCCTGATCAATTTCAGTACTGGCGAACAGTGCACGTGCTAATGGTGGTGCAGAAACGATGGCCACATTATTTATCTCACCGATGCTGCGAATGTTTGCCGCGATCAGGTCGGCACCTTTCGCAACCACAACAGGTGCGCCCGTCTTGGATTGGTCGTATCGAAGTGCTACTGCATAATGTGTCGGGTTAGTGATGATGACATCGGCTGTAGGCACCGATTCCATCATACGGCGCTGCGACATCTCATGTTGTAATGCACGGATACGACCCTTCACTTCCGGGCGGCCCTCGGATTCCTTGCTCTCGTCTTTGATCTCCTGTTTTGTCATCTTCATCTGCTTATTGTGTTGCCACAATTGAAACGGCACATCGACGGACGCAACAAGGATTAGCGCAGAACTACAAGCTATAAATGACCAGACACATAATTTTGCGACATGCAAAAGCGCATCGTCTAATGGTTCATTGGCCAGGCCTAATAACTCGTCAACTAACGCCCATAAAATCCCTGCGGAGATGGCCGTAACCAGTGAGAACTTGGCAAGGACCTTGAGTAACTCCATCAGACCTTTCAAGGCGAAGATACGACCGATACCTTTTATAGGATCAATTTTTTCCCACTTGAAACTCATCGACTGCATGCTGAATGACCAACCGCCTATGCCTATCGGTGTCATCATCACGACTATCACCAGCAGTGTGAACAATGGTGCGAGGATAAATAAACTGTTTAATGCGGTATCTCCAAAGATTTCAAGCAGCCCTTCGGCATCGATAGCCTGTGCATTTTTAATCGTCAGGCCACGTTTTAATACATCTCTTATGCCGGTTAGAATGCTTTCGCCCATGATTAGGAAACCGACGCCTGATCCCATCAGCAACATCATGCTGTTGAGTTCTTTTGAGCGTGGTACCTGACCTTTGTCACGCGACTCTTTAAGCCGCTTGGCGGTGGGTTCCTCGGTACGTTCTTGTCCAGTGCTCTCTGACATGGCTACATCGCAACGATATGGGTTTGGATAAGCTCAATAGCCTGGTTTAGCAGGCTAGTGAGATGGCTGGTAATCGTCGGCAAGATGAGGATGATGAACGCCAGGCCGATCATAATCATGATCGGGAAACCGACTGCAAATATATTCAATTGCGGGGCTGCCCGTGAGGTAACACCAAAAGCAAGATTAACCAGTAATAATGCAGCGACTCCGGGTAATGCGATCATCATGCCACCGGCAAACATATCACTGCCCCATATGACCAGTTGCCATAATGCATCGGGTGAAGGTGAAAAAGGACCAACCGGCATATTTTGAAAACTCTTCGCCAAGACTTCGATAAAAATAAGGTGGCCGTTAAGCGCTAAAAAAACCAGTGTCGCCATGATTAAGAAGGCCTGACTGATCACCGGTACCTGCACACCGTTTTGCGGATCGACCATGGAAGCGAATCCCAGACCCATGGCGGTTGCAATACTTTGACCAGCGATTACAAAGGCGGCGAAGACCATCTGCAGAATAAACCCCATGGCAACACCGATAAGAATCTGCGAGATACTGATGAGTAAGGCTTCACCGCTAATCAAATCCACGACAGGAGGCGCGGGTATAACAGGAACCAATAACAAGGCGATAGAAAATGCCAGTAATATGCGAATTCGCACCGGGATACTACGAGCAGAAAAGATTGGCGACGCTGCGAACATTGCGCTGATCCGCATAAACGGCCACAGCAATGTGCTCAGAAAAGAAATCAGCTCGGAACCGGTAAAATTCATCCTATCAACTCAGGAATACTTTGAATCAATGTAGTAGAGAAATCTGTTATCACACCCAGCATCCATGAACCAGAAAAAATCAATGCAAGTGCCAGCACGATTAGTTTAGGTATAAAGGTTAAGGTCATTTCCTGAATCTGTGTAGCCGCCTGGATCATGCCGACGAGCAGGCCGACGGCCAGCGCTGATAGTAACAGCGGCGCTGAAAGCAATGCGATAACCCACAGCGCTTCACGGCCAACATCGAGTACTGTTTCAGGTGTCATTATTTATTTTTCCTATGTTTATAATCATAAAATAATCTAGACGTAAAAACTCGATGCCAGTGTGCCCATGACCAGCGACCAACCATCTATCAATACGAATAACATTAATTTGAATGGCAATGAAATAATCATCGGCGATAACATCATCATACCCATCGACATCAGTACACTCGCTACCACGATATCGATAACGAGAAACGGAATGAAGATTAAAAAACCAATCTGGAAGGCTGTTTTTAATTCACTGGTAACGAACGATGGCAGCAATAAAGTAAGTGGTACTTTTTTATTTGGGTCGAGTTTCCCCTGTCCAGAAATTTCAGAAAACATCGCAAGATCCGTTTCACGTGTCTGGTTGAGCATAAAATCATAGAAAGGATCCGTCACTTTTTCGAAAGCAACTTCCGAACTTATCTGTTCATCGATATAGGGTTTAACACCTGTGTTATAAGCAGTTTCGAACACCGGCCCCATAATGAAAAAAGTCAGAAACAGTGATAGTCCAAGAAGAATCTGATTTGAAGGCGTCTGCGCGGTACCTAATGCCTGTCGTAATATCGAAAGAACAATAATGATGCGAGTAAAAGATGTTGCCATGATCAGCCCGGCAGGTAGCAGGCTGAGCACGGTCATCAATGCCAGGATCTGAATGGTAACGGTGTATGTCTCACCACCGTTTTCAGCCGGTGTTACGGTGAAGGCTGTCAATCCAGGTGCTGCCAACACACTAGTTGCAGGCAAAAACATTAAACACAAAGTAAAAATTAGTCTTAACATGGCCATGGTCTATTCAGCTTTTTTAGATGTAGCTTTATTAACATCAGAAATCATGGTTTTTAATTTATCTGCAAAACCATTTGAGACCGAAGCATCACTATTTTTATTGCTCATTTCGATTGGGGTCTTTAACACGTGTAATGTATTGAGCCGACCAGGTGAAACACCGACGACTAGTTGTTCATCGCCTATCTGCAAAAGTACGATTTTTTCACGCGTACCCAGGCTTAACGCACCAAGAATTTTTAGTGAAGCATCAGATGATGATTGAAAGCGATTCATTTTCTTTGCCATCCATGCCAGTACAATGATGCATAAAACAACGATGAATAGACCGACAAAGAGTTGTAAAAGATAGCCACTACTTATTGGATCAGACTTGATTGCTTGTACAACAACGTCTTCTTTCGAATAGGCATCGGCCGAAAAAAGTAGTAAAGCCAGCACATGATAGATTTTAGTTTTATGCATAACAACACAACCCGTTGACGCTAAACCGTTCGTTGTGTGATAAGAATTCCAGAGATGGATAATGCATAATTTTCATTTTAATTTTTTTACACGTTCTGCCGGGCTAATCACATCGGTCAGACGGATACCAAATTTTTCATTGATAACAACCACTTCCCCATGTGCGATCAATGTGCCGTTGATCAGCACATCCATCGGTTCACCTGCCAGTCGATCAAGCTCGATGACCGAACCCTGATTCAGCTGCAGTAGGCTATGAATAGGTAATTCGGTACGACCGATTTCCATCGATACGGTAACGGGGATATCAAGTATCACGTCGAGATTCGCATCTGCTTTAGTAATTTGGTTCGAGTTATCATTCAAGTTTTTAAACTCGGCGCGTTCAAAATCATCTTGATTGTTTGTATCTGATGCTATCGTCTCATCCTCATCGCCCTGCTCTGCCATCGCAGCAGCCCAGTCATCGACTGGTTCGTCTGGTTGATTTTGTGATGTTTCTTCGTTCATCCTATATTTCCTCTTTAGTTATCTTTTGAATAATCAGGCCGGTCGATTGCTTTTATATATTGCACGGCGTTTTTACCATTTGAACAGCCAAGCACACCTCTAAACAATGGAACCTCACCTGCACGAACGGTGACGAATTCAGGCATTTCTATCGGAATAACATCTCCCACATTAAGGTTGAGCACTTCACCCAGAGTTAATTTTGTATGTCCCATCGAACTATCGACCTTTACGACCGCCTGTTTCATTTCTTCACGTAATGTATTGCTCCAACGATGATCTGTACTGACTTGTTCACTCTGCATTCCGTCATCGAGTAATGATCGGATAGGTTCTAGCATCGAGTAAGGCATGACGATATGAAATTCTCCACCACCCCCTTCTAGTTCCATTTCAAATTTTGAAACGACGACAACTTCGGTTGGGCTAACAATATTGGCGAACTGTGGATTGATCTCGGTGCTGACGAACTTGAAATCCACGTCCATAACAGGTTTCCAGGCTTTTTTAAGATCAGTAAATAATAGATCAAGTAGCAGTTGCACCACTCTATTTTCTGTCGGGGTAAATTCCCGCCCTTCGATACGCGTGTGATAACGACCATCGCCACCAAAAAAATTATCTACCATACCAAACACGAGTTTTGGATCGATGACACATAATCCCGAGCCACGAAGTGGTAGGACATTTATAATATTCAGACTTGTTGGCATGAATAGTCCACGGACATACTCCGAAAACTTGATCATGCTCACACCTGTTGTGGTTATTTCTACAGTACGATGAAGCATATTGTACATGCTGATACGTAACGACCGTGTCAATCGATCATTGATCATATCCAGTGTTGGCATCCGCCCACGGATGATACGATCCTGACTGCCAAGATCATATTCTATCGTCGCAGATGGATCCATGTCCGACGGTGAAGTATTTACATCACCACTATCTACACCATTCAGTAAGGTATCGATTTCATCCTGAGATAAATGTTCGTTCACGTTTTAAACCTCTATTGGATGACAAATGCAGTAAAATACGCTGCTTCTACCAGAGAGGTCAGCTCTTTATTACCCGAGACTTTTTTCAATGACAAATTTATATCTTCAGTAGCTTCTCTTAGTAGTTTCTCTTTGCCTTCTCTCGTTACCATTTTTTCGTACTGCTGGCCGCCAAATAACATTAATAGACTGCTTCGGATCACCGGCATGTGTTCGTCTAACTGTTTAATGACTTCTTCATCACGAGTCATAACTTCGAGTGAGAATTGCATAAAACGTGCACTTGCCTGGTTGCTAAAACTGACGATAAACGCCGGGTCCATCGATTGATATTTAGGCGGAGCTAATTCTTCATCCTCTTCTTCATCTTCATCTTCTTCGTCCTCTTCTTCATCAGTCTCATCAGCCTTTTTGTCTGTCGCTGTAGTCACTGCTGCTGTTTGTGCACCGTTCATACTACTAACGAAATAAAAGGTTCCACCGACCAGACTACCACCCAGTAAGATGGATACGGTCACAGCGATAATCACGATTACCATGGTCGACATGCCACTCTTCTTTACAGTTTTTTCGGTGTCTTCAGGATCTTTAATTTCTTCTATAGCCATTGTCATTTCGCCTTTTTTATTATTTCATTAGGTTGTATGCAATAGATAAAAGCAAAAGACGTGCCAATCATTGAAACTATTATTTAAGTAATAATTTCATATAGTTATGATTGTTTTTTTTGAAGTGATGGTAATTTGACAGGCGTTATATACACAGCGCCATAATTCTGACTTAAAAGCTGCGCGTTATAATTACACCATTAGTTGCTCTACTGGCGTGTTATTGCGTAGACATACACCGCAGCAGAGATAAGATGAATACTGCCGGGATTTCTTGACCGTGAGGATTAAATTAGCTTAGTAGCTCATACGTAAACTGACAGTTTTTTATTGGAAGGCAGTGTTTAATAATACAAAGTTTTTTCTGCGTCTGAGCGTCTCGGCAACTGCTCCATGTATATCTCTAGCTCTCTGTTCCTGACTCGGCTATCGGCAATAGCTCCTGCATTGCTCTACCTCCTGATCTCCATATAGAGGAACCGATGCCAGGTTCGTTGGGATCGAACCGTCTGATCCATGTAGGCGTCTTCTGTAAATTGTTTTTAGATCTAATTTCTATTTGATAAGACGGTTATAAAACTGAGATAACCTTACTCAGATATAATAATCAACCATGCCGATCGCTGCCGAGGAACTAGGCAGCTCAACACGCCCACTTTTTTCAGCCTCATCCGACTGATTTTTATGGTTAATGCCTGAACGACTATTCGTATGCTCAGTATTCTGCTCGCGTTGTTCTGCAAATGAGTGTTTTGAAATATCGGTATCGGCAAGGTTAAAGCCGTTTTCACTCAACATCTCGCGTAGTTTTGGCAACGCTTGTTCCATGGCTTCTCTGACGATCGCATGACGGCTGCTCAATGAGACATTAACCTGATCATCACTCATGTCGATGAGGATTTCAATTGGACCTAGATGTGCTGGATTTAATCGAATTTCAGCACTGCTTATGTTTTGATTAACCATCCACATAACCTGCTTACCCATTCCCTGTGACCAGGCGGGTCGACCAAATGCTTCGGTTATTCCCGCCTGAGGCAGTGTTGGTAATGTGGTCAATGGTAAATTATTCGTCAGGGTATTGGCGACTAGAGGTGGACTATCGAGTGCAGGCTCGCCTTGCGCAGAAATAGTCTGTAATAAAGATGATTGTATACCGGACAATATTTGCTGGTTAAGCGTAGTCGACAAAGTTGGACTCTTACCTGTCATTAGATCAACTTGTTCTGTAGTTAACGCTAAGGTCTCAGAGGCTTGCAGTGTAGTCGATGCAATAACACCGTCGGTCGTTTTTAGCCCACCCGATGCAGCGCGTGTGAGATTCGATGGCGAATTTTCACCCGTGCCTTGCTCTATCCTCTGTTGTTGACGTACCTGAGATAACAACATGCTCAACTTACCCGCCATGTCTGGATTATCGCCAACATCAATCATGGCGGCTAAAGTTGATGCTTCCTCAGCAGACTCTTCTGCAACTTGACTATCAATCACCATTTCTGAGCTGGTAAGTTGTTGCAGATTTTCTGATGCAATTTGTGCCGGTGATTTATTTTCTGTGGGGGCTAGTTCTGCAACTCCTGAACTAACAGGTAATAGAGAGCGGTCATCTGTTACCGGTAATTCGCTAGATTCTTCCTCTGGTGGCAAGTTATTGCCGCTGAGTTCTGTATCGACTTTATCTTCGCTCTGAGATGATCTACCTGAGGATTCTTTTAGTGAATCGTCGAATGAAGCTGGTCTGACGGATGAACCCTCTGTATCTACACCGCCAGCCCCTTCGCGGCCGGCTTTACTATTAAAAGAAACAGCAGAATCACTGGTTTTTGACTGGCCCACGGGGACCATGTTACTAATATTATTCATACGCTCGTATCGTGTTATGAAGGTTCATGTTGATTACATGAGCAAGGTACATGCCAGCTTTTATAATATTCATAATAGTTTTATGGTCACTACAGTAACGTTAACTTAATTCTATCTTCCTGACCGAAGCACAGCGTAGCGGAAGGATGACAAAAGGCCGTAGGTTTATTTTCATGCCCTATAAAATAACAGGTCTCGTTTTGCATTATCCAAGTGTTAATGTGTAAGAATCCAAACGTTTAACGTGACTGCAGAGAACTATGGTAGTAATAATTATCAGTTGTTAAATTGTTTATGCGGTCGATCTTCTAACTCTTTTTGTAACCGCTTTTCCATTGCCTGTTGCTCGGTGTGTTGACGACTCTCAACAACTTTGTCAATCATTTTACTCTTGCTACGTTTACTCATCCATTCCTTCTGGCTTAACTCACACTTATCATTACCATTGCTCACCTGGCACTTCTGTTGTGATATTGCTTCATCGAGACGAGTTATAAACAGCCTGTATTCCTGCATCTGTATGGCAGATAGACCTGATTCACTTGCCACCTTAAATAAGTTTGAATAGTGATCTCTATAGCCAATCAATTCACTAAGCTGTTGCTGTTGACTTTCCGCTTCCCGAATCGTCTCACCATGTATGCGACCAGCATGACGTTCTTGCTGCTTTCTAATTTTAGCAATAGGTTGTAGTTTATTTGAACTGCTCATATTTCATTTCCGAAACTAACATAAAAATAACTCCGCCATGATTAACGCCGTTTGCTCTGCTCTACCATAGTGATCGCGCTTTCATCATAAAATGATGACTTTTTCACCGGACCAGGAGTGATAGCTTCAACAATTTCTTCTACGATCGTATTTTTCTTAACTGCTTCTTTAACTACTTCAAAATGTTCCTTTTTTTTCTGCCAGACGTCTTTCGCTTTTTCATATTTTTCTTGACTGATATCCACCTTATAAGCGATATTTTCTATGCTTGAGTTAATGTGCTGCATCAACAGGGAAAATTCACGCATATACAGCGGCGTTAATCCGGACTCTTTAGCCACTATCAATCCATTCACACACTTGTCTTTATATTTAAACAGTCCATCCAGTTGTGACTTTTGCTGCATTGCCCTACTTTCATAGTAGTCCAGGTCATTGTGCGCTGCATTGGCCTTGCGCCTGGCCTGTTCATAAACTTCATCGTGTTTCGTTAATTTCACCATCAGATAGCACCCGCATTATCACTGACCAACCAGATCAATAAGTTCTTTTATACTATCGTTATATGAAAATGATTCTTTAGTATCCTGCTGTAAAAAGTTTTTCAATGACACATTTAAGTCTATTGCTTCATCGATTGTATGATCGCTGCCGTACTGATAAGCGCCTACATTGATAAGATCACTGTTTTTTTGATACGTCGAATACAGCAGCTTAAAACGTTTTGCTGCTTCTTTATGTTCTGTGGAAGTTACGTCATTCATAACACGACTGACAGAAGCTTCTATATCTATCGCAGGGAAATGTCCCTCTTCTGCAATCGCTCTGGATAGCATTATGTGTCCATCGAGAACAGCGCGTGCAGAATCTACGATGGGGTCATTGGTATCGTCACCTTCGGCTAATACCGTATAAAATGCGGTTATCGAGCCACCATTTACCCCATTGTTACCGGCACGCTCTACCAGTTGAGGTAATTTTGCGAATACCGACGGTGGATAGCCTTTTGTTGCTGGCGGTTCGCCGATGGCAAGTGCTATCTCACGTTGCGCCTGGGCAAAACGTGTTAACGAATCCATCAGCAATAAAACATTTAAGCCCTTATCTCGAAAATATTCCGCCACGGTTGTTGCCAGTAAGGCACCATGCATTCGCATCAATGGTGGACTATCGGCCGGACTTGCGACCACGACAGATCGCTCTAATCCCTGTTCACCTAAAATTTTATCGACGAAATCCTTAACCTCTCGACCACGCTCACCGATGAGACCGACAACGATTACATCGGCTGCGGTGTAACGTGTCATCATTCCGAGCAGGACACTTTTTCCGACACCACTACCTGCAAATAATCCTAGTCGTTGACCGCGACCTACTGTCAGTAAAGTATTGATAGCAGCGACACCGACATCGAGTGGCTCATCGATTGACCAGCGCGCCAACGGGTTTCCTGGCGTACCCGCCAGTGGTAAAGATTCATCACACTGGATCGCTCCTTTTCCATCCAGTGGATTGCCTGCAGCGTCGATTACTCTGCCGAGTAATCCGTCGCCCACACGGGCTTTGTACATACCTTTTCCAGGAATAACGCGCGCATCAGGTACGAGTCCCCTTATGTCCCCTGTCGGCATCAGATAGAGACGGTCACCGGAAAAACCAACAACTTCTGCTTCGATATCACCTTCTGAAGAGGATACCAGACAGCGCGCACCAACGGCAGCCTGACAACCGACAGTCTCGAGCGTAAGCCCAACCATTCGTTTAAGTTTAC
>CAWBXM010000055.1:0-14561 GCA_963792545.1 uncultured Gammaproteobacteria bacterium
ACTGGCCATTATCATGTTGTTTAAATAAACCACATCGCCGCCTATTTTATTCTGTCTATGGCTTTACGAAACTAAGTTTCACCCTCACTTTTCTTTTTTTTCGATGAAATCGGCATTAGTGCATAATGCTGAACTGACATAGAAAAACCATGTCAGATAAAACAGACACGTTTGATAGTAGTTATTAACAGTGTTATCTTTTCATTACTCTAGAATCTAATTTATCTGAGGCACACGCAGTGACTTTACCTGAATTAAAAATTACCGTGTACAGTGATTATATTTGCCCATTCTGTTATGTCGGTCATCATCGTCTACAGCGTTTGCGAGATAGTTACGCTCTAAAGATCAACTGGAGTTTTCTTGAGATTCATCCTGAGATATCTGCCGATGGTGAACCTATTGATTCGCTGGATTACCCTGCAGATCAATGGCAGCAGATGCTGGAGAATTTGGAACGCATTGCTAAAGAAGAAAATATCCCACTATCAAAGCTCAGTTTTATCACAAACTCCAAAGATGCATTACTGTTATCTGAAGCTGCAAAAAACTGTGGTGCCGATGTCTTTTACCAACTGCACGAAAAACTATTCGAAGCTTATTTTGTTGACGGTAAAAACATTGCAGATCGACAGCTGCTGAAGGACATCGCTAGATCCTGTGCTATCGACGATAAAACCATCGACTCAGCCTGGAGCGAAGCAAAATACCAGCATCGTCTAGTAGAAAACTTTAACTCGGCGCGTAGGCATAATATTCAAAGTGTACCGAGTTTTGCGTTTGGTGAAAGAGTACTTACTGGCGTCGTTGCTGAATCGACATTCAGAGAAGCCGCGAAAGATCTTCTTGCCGCTGTTTAAATATTTGTTAGCAGAAGAATTTGTAGATAGCGGATAATAGATAAACCTGTACTCTAGAGCCGCTATCTACCGGTCAATTATTCTTCATCCAGACCTAACATCGCTTCTTTTAAATCTTCATCAGCAGGCTCTTTACCTAACCAGACATCCAGCAGCGCCGAATAAAAGTCAGCCCCTGTAATCACACCTTTTTCTATACCGTCGATAGTTACCCGCGTGCCTGATGCTGGAATGTAATCGAGCAACACAATGTTACCTTCCTTTAAATCCGGGAAAAACGATATAAATGTTTTGAGACGAGATTGCAGAGTATCCATCTGTTCATCGCTAGCATTGTCCTCAAAACCTTCTTTCCAGGCATCAGCCATTTTTTCATGGCTGACTTCATCATAGGTCATGTGCATTAGCACACGTTTCGGCCCTTTCAATGCCTGCACGGCATCGCGCGAATTTACTTTTGGTTCTGTATATAACGCACCGACGTAGATCTTAAAAAAAAGCTTGGTACGATAACCCATGCCGTTTAACTGCAACGGCACATCAGTACCCACAATTGTCACACTGTCCGGCACGGTCACATCACCAAGCTGACGGGCCTGTAACTGGGCCGAAAAGCTGGCGCTTAATACCAGCATTGAGGCCAGCATTAAAGCCATTACCTTAATTCGACCGATCAATCTACTTACTTTTTTTACTGTCATTTTATTCTCCACGGATCATTCAAACTAATAAAATATATGTCAATTGGCTATAGAGTACATATAGGATTAAACTAACACCGTCACACTATCATTAGCATTTACTTTCGACAATGGTTATGGCTAAAAACATTAACATGAGAAAAAAGATATTTACCTATGTCCTGTATATCAGTATGTCTTGCCTGCTGATGGCCATATTAAATGTTTTCCACACCATCTATTTCCTAAAAATAGAATTCACCTCCGTCTCTTTCATTGTTCCGTTATTCGCTGGTTCATTATTCGGTATATTGCTCGCACATATTAAGGTGTTAAGTAAAAAGTTAGGTGCCCTGGCGTACACGGATTCGTTGACAAAGATATATAACCGTCTGCATTTTGCACACTTTCTTGATAGTGAAATAGACAAAGCCAAACGTTATGGCAGCAAGTTTTCGATCATCTTTTTTGATCTTGACCACTTTAAAAAAGTCAATGACAACTTCGGGCACCCGGTCGGTGATGAAGTGCTAGAGAAAATTACAGAGATCGTATCTAAAGCTAATCGGAGCGCCGATATCTTCGCGCGATATGGCGGTGAAGAATTTATTATATTAGCGCCCGAGACAGATGTAAGTGGTGCGTTGATCCACGCCGAGCGTTTACGAAACGATATCGAAAAATACGAATTCAAAACCATCGGTCACCTCACCAGCAGTTTTGGTGTGACCGAGTTCAAACCTGAAACAGATGACCTGGAATCACTAATGGAGCGTGTAGATAAAGCCTTATATATCGCTAAGGAACACGGACGCAACAGGGTGGAAAAAGCGTAGCTTCTTCTTTGCTTTTAAAACGCAGCTTTAAACGCCAGGTCTAGCTGTTTGGCCGCCCGGACTTCATCAAGACGTTTGACCGGTAAAGTCTGCGGTGCCGCATGCAGGATATCCGGATTAGTTTCAGCTTCGTGTTTGATCTGTTCCAACGCATCCATAAATCCGTCAAGAGCTTCCTTCGCCTCTGTCTCTGTCGGTTCGATCAGAAGACACTCTGGTACCAGCAGCGGGAAATAGGTTGTTGGTGCGTGATACCCCAGATCAAGCAATCGCTTGGCAAAGTCCATTGCCGAAACATGAAAGTCTTTCGCTTCATTTTTCAGTGTAATAATAAATTCATGGCTGGCACGACGGTTATCGATCGCTAAAGTAAAACCACGTTTTTTCGCTTCGGCCATCATATAGTTCGCATTTAAGGTGGCGAACTCCGCTACCCGAACCATTCCTTCCCTACCCAAAAAACGCATGTAGATATAAGCACGTAATAATACGCCGGGGTTACCCATAAAAGCTGACAGACGCCCGATGGACTGCGGACAATCTGCAGCTGTTAGATAACGGTATGTATCTGCCGTCTTCGTCACTGTCGGCAATGGTAAAAATGGTATCAGCCGTTGTGCTACACCCACCGCTCCAGATCCGGGTCCACCGCCACCATGCGGCGTGGAAAATGTTTTGTGCAGGTTTGAATGAATAACATCAAAACCCATATCACCTGGGCGAATTTTGCCAAGGATAGCATTCAAGTTTGCACCATCGTAATACAGTAAACCACCTGCTTCATGAACAACTTTTGCAATCGCTTCGATGTTACGCTCAAACACACCAAGCGTTGATGGATTGGTCAGCATCAAACCTGCTGTCTGCGGTCCAACGGCTGCCTTCAATGCATCGATATCAACATCGCCATTGTCTAGCGTTGGAATCTCGCACACTTTAAAACCGCACATAACTGCTGTCGCCGGATTAGTACCATGTGCGGCATCAGGCACCAGGATTTCTTTTCTTGCATCATCACCGCGTGATTTATGATACGCATCAATCATGGCGACACCGGCAAACTCGCCTTGTGCGCCGGCCATCGGCGCCAATGAAAAAGCGGCCATGCCGGTGGCTTCACATAACATCGACTGCAGCTCAAACATGCAGGACAGGAAACCCTGATTCTGTGCGTCCGGGGTTAACGGGTGAGCATTTAAAAAACCTGGCAACATAGCCAGCGTATTACAGGCACGCGGGTTGTACTTCATGGTGCAGGAACCCAGTGGATAAAACTGGGTATCGATCGAAAAGTTTTTCTGCGACAAACGCGTATAGTGACGTACTGCCTGTAGCTCAGAGACTTCCGGTAAAGCCGCACTCTTTTTGCGCAACAGATTTTCTGGAATAGCGCTTATCGATGCTTTTTCTGTTGGAGACTGTGGCGCACCTTTGCGGCCCGGTGATGAGTGTTCAAAAATTAACATTACGCAATCTCCGCCAGTGATGCGTTATCAACGCCACTGGCGCCAAGCACCTGTATCATCGCATCAGCATAAGCTTCTATATCTTGTTCGGTGCGCATCTCAGTGGTACAGACCAGTATAGCGTTACCCAGCTCAGGATAATCTAGCGACAGGTCATAACCACCGAGGATACCTTTATCCATCAATGCGACCAATACATCTCTGGCACAGGCATTCAGCTGTAAAACGGTTTCATGAAAATGCATGCTGTTAAAAACTTTCGTTACGCCATCGATAGCAGTCAGTTTTTCGACCAATGTATTGTTATTAGCAAAACATGCAGCCGCCGTATTCTCCAGACCTTTAGCGCCCTGAATCGACATATAAATAGTTGAAGCAGTAACCACCAGGCCCTGGTTGGTGCAGATATTTGAAGTCGCTTTAGAACGACGAATATGCTGCTCGCGTGCCTGCAGAGTCAAAACGAAACCTTCTTTGCCATCAAGGTCAACAGTACGGCCGACGATACGACCGGGCATCTGGCGAACCAGCGCCTGCTTACAACACAGCAAACCATAATAAGGCCCGCCTGCTGACATCGGCGCACCTAACGGCTGGCCATCACCACAGGCAATATCTGCGCCCTGATCCTGATTTAGCGCACCCCATTCACCCGGTGGCTTTAACACTGCTGTAGTTAGCGGATTAATGAGCGCGATGACTATTATGTTATTTTCATGTGCCCAGTCGGTGATTTCATCAACCGCTTCCAGACAACCAAAAAAGTTAGGCTGCTGCAATACCAGTGCGGTTACATCATCACCGGCCAGCTTCTTAAGCTCATCGAGCTGTACGGTACCGCTCGCTTTATCATAAGGCACATCGACCAGTTCGATCTGCTGTCCATTAACAATGGTATGTGCCGTTTTCCGATACGTTGGATTAACCGTCGTCGGTATCAAAATCTTTCGGGATTTTGACTTACGATTAGCGCGCACTGACATCAGTATTGCTTCTGCCAGTGACGAGGCACCGTCATACATGGAGGCATTCGACACGTCCATGGCAGTCAGCGCAGTGATCATGCTCTGAAATTCATATGTCAGCTGCAAGGTACCCTGAGAGGCTTCCGCCTGGTATGGCGTATAGGCGCTGTAAAACTCACCACGAGTAGTGATCTCCCATACTGCTGCGGGTATATGATGCTCGTATGCGCCTGCCCCCATAAAACAGGTAGCCGTCGTATTCTGCGCGGCACGTGCACGCATTAAACGAGATAATTCCATCTCATTTAATCCCTGAGGAACAGCATCTAAAACGCCTGCACGTAGGTGTGCAGGGATCTCATCAAACAGATCATCAATGCCATCGGCACCAATAGTGTCGAGCATCTGTTTTATTTCTTTTTCAGTGTGGGGGATAAATGGCATATTTAGGGGCTAGTTGGCAGTTGGCAGTTGGCAGTTGGCAGTTGGCAGTAAAAACTTAAAAAGCTAAATTTAACGAGTCAAGCGGTTTGCGGCTTCTCCTTTTTAAGTGATAACTGCCTACTGCCAACTTTTTTAAATTATTCGTCGATCTCAGCCTGATAAGTCTCAGCATCCATCAGATCATCCAACTCCTGGGCGGATGCTCGCATTTTAAATAACCAGCCATTGTCATACGGTGAGTTATTGATTATTTCAGGCTCATCAGTCAACGCTTCATTAACTTCTACAATCTCGCCACTGATTGGCATATAAACATCCGATGCGGCTTTAACTGATTCGACGACGCAGCATTCATCACCAGCAACAAATTCAGTACCTACTTCCGGCAATTCAACAAAAACCAGATCACCCAATAAAGCCTGCGCGTGATCAGTGATACCGACAGTGATTAGATCATCATCTTCGATACGCAGCCATTCATGTGATTCGGTATATTTTAATTCTAAAGGTACTTCACTCATCACTTTCACCTAAATACAAATTGCCGGAAACGGTTATCGCATACCCGGACGTTAAAATTATTATGCTGTTCTGATTCTAAACGTAAAGCCCTATCTTTAATAACGCAGCATTTTATTTAAAACACTGCAACTTTACCAGCCCGACCTTACAAACACTTTACACCGCCTGGCCATCACGAACGAATACAGGTTTTACTACTTTAGCTTTCAACAACTTGCCGCGAATTTCCACATAACAGACTTCACCAATTTCCACTGGAACACGTGCCAGGGCAATGGATTTTTGTAAACTGGGTGAAAAAGTACCACTGGTGATTTCGCCCTCAAGCCGGGGCCCATCGTGGTCGATTATCACTTTTTGATGACCGCGCAACACACCACGTTCTTCAAGGATTAAACCAACTATTTTCTGCTTAACACCCGCAGCTTTTTCTTTTGCAATGGCAATACGGCCGATAAAGTTTCTATCTTCAGGTTGCCAGGCGATAGTCCAGCCCAGACCAGAGATCAGCGGCGAAGTATCCTCGGTCATATCACTGCCGTATAAATTCATTCCGGCTTCCAGCCGTAAAGTATCACGTGCGCCCAAGCCACACGACTTTATACCTGCCCCGGCTAGCTTATCCCATAGCTCAGCAGCCTTGATATCTGGCAGCATTATTTCAAAACCATCTTCACCGGTATAACCGGTACGGCCAACAAACCAGTCACCACAATCCGCACCAAAAAAACGTTTTAACGGTGCCGCCGCTTCCACGACATCTAACGGTAATACGGTCAGGGCTTTTGCACGTGCATTAGGCCCCTGTACAGCAATCATTGCCAGCTCATCACGCTCGTTTACTGTGACATTAAAGGCAGCTGCATGTTTGTTAATCCATGCAAGATCTTTTTCACGAGTTCCGGCATTAACAACAACTCGATACCAGTCATCCGTCATGTAATATACGATCAGGTCATCGATGACACCGCCCTGCTCGTTTAACATGCAACTGTACAGCGCTTTGCCACTTTCGGTCAGCTTGGCGACATCATTAGCCAACAAAAACTGCAGAAAAGCTTTGATGTCTGCCGATGATTCATCAGCCGTCAGGTCAACAATAACCATATGTGAGACATCAAACATACCCGCATCCTTACGTACCTGATGATGCTCATCTATCTGTGATCCATAATTCACCGGCATCTGCCAGCCAGCAAAGTCAACAATTTTTCCTTTATATTCAACATGTTTGTCAAAAAGTACAGTTTTATTGCTCATAATGGATACTTGCTAATCAATAATTAAAATTTGCGCAGATTTTACACGTTTTACCGGGGTAGAATCCTGATAAAAGATAATGTTACCTGCCTGGATTTTTTCTACCCGTGAACTACAAAGAAAAACCAAAGTAAACTGATTTTTTGCGTGTTTTGTCTTATTCGCGGACTATGGGTTTTTATACTTTTCTATCTTTACGTTATTAACAAAAAAATAACGTCCGATAGCTAAACACCTAATGCCTGCCTGATGATCCGATATTTCAATATCGGCAGATGATCTACCAGCGACAGGCCGGCATTACGTATCTCAGACAATACTGCGTTGTCACGCCCAAACAGCTCTTTGAAGCCAGTCATTGATAGCTCCATCATCTGATTCGCTCCTTTGCGTTGGCGCTGGTATTTCGACAGGGTATGCAATGACGTCCATCGCCGACCAGATTTTTTTGCACTGCTGATAATCTCAGCTAGCGCTGCAGCATCCGCTATACCCAGATTAGCGCCCTGTCCTGCCAGCGGATGAATACTGTGCGCAGCATCACCGATCAATGCCAGCCCTGGTTTTACATATTCAGCGGCGTGCCCATGCTGCAATGGAAACAGAAAACGCTGACTAACTTCGGTAATCTCACCCAGTTTATATTCACAGGCTTCAGCCAAAACCTGCTTAAAACGCTCATCGTCCAAGGCCATCTTCTCATTAGCGGCAACTTCATCCAGTGACCATACAATCGAACATTGTTTGTTAAATAAAGGCAAAAGCGCCAGCGGCCCACTGGGCATAAAACACTGCCAGGCGGTATTTTGATGGCTCTCGCTGGTGCTTACGTTACATACCAGCCCCTGTTGCTGATAAGACTGCTGACTGCGCTGGATTGCGGCAACTTCCCTAACTTTTGAAGTTGCGCCATCGGCACCCACCAGTAGTTTTGCTGAAAGCACCACACCCGATGACAAAGTGATGGTGCTAAGCGCATCACCGTCTTCAACCTTTTGCTGATAATTTATCTGTTCGATCTCCTGTGGACAGAAGCAATGAATGTTGCCAGCTGCTTTCACTCTCTCCAGCAGCATATGCTGCAGCACGCTATTTTCAATAATAATACCGAGCTCTGAGACACCGAGCTCAGCACTGTCAAATTGTATCTGGCCGGCACCCTTTTGATCCCAGACAAACATTTTGTCGAACACGCAGGCACGTTGCATCAATGTCGATTGCGATACACCCGTCTGGTTGAATCGCTTAAGTGCATAACGGTTGATCGCTGAGACGCGACAGTCCGGCTCTTGATCAGATATTGGCCTGAGTTTATTGCGCTCAATTAGCGCGACTGAGAAATTGGCGTCTGCCAGCTCACAGGCAAAACTTAAACCAACGATACCGCCACCAACGATGACTACGTCAAAGTCTGTCTTTTTACTATCGTCAGACTGCGTCATAGAGATAAATCCTGGTTCAAACGGGTTAAGTGTGCAGCTGCGCCTTTATTACTGACAACACTCAAGCCCATACTTTGTTTTGCCAGCTGATGTTTGATATCAGGCAGCACATCGACCATCAGCAGCGCCAGTGAACGTACATGCGCGATCGGCGAAATCGAATTGGAGAATGTTTTTACTAATACATCAGTAAAGCGATAAACACGTTTGATATCGGCCTCGCGCAGCGACACATATTGTTGCAGCATCGACTGCGTACCAATATCCCCAGTCGCTCGATAATTATCAACGATCAACTCGGACAGCAAGGCCACATCTCTTAACGCCAGGTTAAATCCCTGGCCCGCAACCGGGTGCACACTGTGCGCTGCATTACCGATGATCGCTACGCGACCTGAAACCATCTGCGTTGCTGACTGTAAAAACAGGGGGTAGATATGACGTTGGCCGACTTTTTTGATCTCACCCAGACGAAAACCGAAACGCTGCTGAAGCTGCTGCAGAAAATCTGTTTTATCCAGTGCTTTTAAAGCTTCCGCCTGCTCTGGACTTAAGGTCCACACCACTGAACAACGGTTTTGACTCATCGGTAAAAAAGCCAATGGCCCGGTATCGGTAAAACGCTCATACGCCACATTATTATGTTTTTTTCCGGGCGTAACATTGGTGATCAATGCAGACTGGCCGTATTCTTTTCGACTGCTGCCAATACTCAGCATCTTCATCACCTGCGAATTATTGCCATCGGCAGCCACCAGTAATGCAGCGCTTAAAGCATGTGGTTTACCATCGACTGAAATCTCTATTGATGCGAGCTTATCATCCTGTCGCAGGCTAACTAGTTCGGCAGGACAAAATAAACGGATATTTTGCGCTTCACTCAGGACCGCATATAACTGCTGCCCGATGTTTCGGTTCTCAAGCACATAACCCAGCGCGGGTACGTTTTCCTGCTCCTTAGTTAAACGGGTAACACCAAAGTGTCCACGATCAGAGATATGGATAGTCTTAATCGCTTCCGCATAGGGCGCAAGTGAAGACCATAACTCCATGCTATCAAAGATACAGCGACTGCCGTAGGAAAGTGCAACCGTGCGATCATCATAACTAGGTTGTGAATCGGTATTCAGCTCAAACGCTTCGATAACCGCAATTTTTAATGGTGAATTTTTTAAGGCGCAGGCAAGACTGGCACCGGCAAGACCGCCACCGATGATAATTAGATCAAAATGATTGCCTGTAACATCTACCATTAACTTCTCACGATGAGGCGAATCGCGGAATAAACTCCGCGAACTCTATTAGCGCGCACGTTATTATTTTATGAAGCCATCACCGCTTCAACTTCTGCAACCGTTCGCGGCAGCCCCCGGGTCAGCAGATCATAACCATCTTTGGTAACGACCAGGTCATCTTCGATACGCACACCGATATTCCACCAGCGTTTTGCACCACGACTACCCGCTGGGATATAAAGTCCCGGTTCGACGGTTAACGCCATACCCGGTTCCAGCAAACGCCAGCTATTATCCACTTTGTAATCGCCGACATCATGCACATCCATACCCAACCAGTGGCCGGTCCGGTGCATGTAATATTTCATGTAGCTACCATCTTTGATCAACTGCGCCGGTTTGCCCTTTAACAGGCCGATTTCCACCATGCCTTTAGTCAGCACTTTGACTGCTGCATCATGCGGATCGTTCCAGTGATTGCCTGCTTTCACTTTTGCGAATGCTGCCTCCTGCGCCGCCAGTACAACCTCATAAATCTCCTGCTGCGGCACGGTATATTTACCATTGACAGGAAAGGTACGCGTAATATCCGCAGCATAACCCTGATACTCTGCACCGGCATCGATCAATACCAGCTCTTTGTCATTTAACACCCTGTTATTTTCTGTGTAATGCAGAATGCAGCTATTTTCACCGCCACCAACGATAGACGAATAAGCCCAGCCAGCACCGTTACGTTTGAACTCAAATAAAAACTCGGCTTCGAGTTCAAATTCATTCAGGCCCGGCCGACAGCGTTTCATCGCATTGATATGTGCCTGCACCGAAATTTTTGCGGCTTTTCGCATCAGCGCTATTTCGTCCCGGCTTTTATACAAACGCATATCATGCAGCAAATATTCCAGTGAAACAAATTCGTAAGGTGCACGTGCACCACGGCGAGACTGGGCACGAAGGTCATTCAGACACTTGAGCACATGTTTATCAAAACCAGGATCCAGACCAATGCTGTAATAGACACTTTCACGACCTTCCATTAACCCCGGCAAAATTTCTTCGAGGTCATCAATCGGGTAAGCATCATCTGCATTAAAATGTTCGACCGCGCCTTCCATGCCATTACGGCGTCCATCCCAGGTTTCTTTCAGCGGGTCACGGTCACGACAGAACAGGATGAACTCACCCTGCTTGCGGTTAGGAATAAGCACGATCACGGATTCAGGTTCATTGAAACCACTTAGATACATGAAGTCGCTATCTTGACGAAAACCATGCTCCACATCCCGGTTACGCACTATCGTCGGCGCAGAGGGTAAAATAGCTACCGAGTCTTCGGTCATCATATGCATTAATTGCTTACGACGTTTTGTATAAGCTGCTTTATTCAATCTAATTTCTCTTTAAAATTTAATAAAAACAAACTAAATAATCCACTGATGATCACTTATGGATACAGATATAAAGTTTTTTAGTTTGTATAACTACAACAGACCATGTTTTTCTTTATCTGTTTCATCTGCGGATAAAATTTTTTCTAGTGCACGGTTTGTGATGATTGTAATGGCTGCAGCTCTTCATAGATCAACAATATACCCATACGCACGTATTCACACACCTCCATAAAAGAAACTTCATCATCTTCTTCATCGACGGCCAGTTCGGCTTCACTGTCAACCACATAACCGGCGCGTGAGATTTCCAGAATATCTTTGATAATTTCCTTACTGTCTTCGGGCAGTACAGTGTCTTCCTTGATGCCACCCATCGCCAGGCCATAAACAAAACCCTGGCACCAGAGACCTAAAGCTTCAACACGCGTCTCCAACGGCTCATCGTCATCAGGCAGCATCAATTCAAAGTCTGCATCAATGGCGTTCATCTGCTCCATCGTTATCTGGTAAACAAGCAGCAGTTTTTTGCCAGCCTGCTGCAGAGCATTACTGCTCTCTTCATGTTCACCCAAAACAGATAACATCCACTGCGAGGCTTCCGTTGCACCCTGGGCGCACAACATGCCGCACAGAGCACCATGCGACTCAACAGCACCCTGTGCGGCATCAACATTAAATAATAAATCTTCTAGTTGTGGTATATCTGGGAAACTCTTCATTTGAATAAACATGGCCAACAAAGCGTCAGTTTAAAGCATAGCAGCGATAAATTCCCCTGATATGTGGTCTGGCAGGCTCTATTTTTAAGATAAATCCGTCATTGCAATTGACCGATGAGCATTCTCATCCTACTATTAGCACCATGAAAAACACAATAACAAGAATAAACAAACTCGAAGAGCAGGTCGGTGAGCTACTGGAACTTTGCCAGCGACTGAGCGATGACAATAAGAACCTCCGCGCTCAACTTCATACTCTCACTTCTGAACGTTCGAATCTTATCGAATCAAAAGAAAAAGTACGCACACAGGTGGAATCTATGATCACCCGTTTACGCTCGATGGAAAAAGTCTGATAATTCACACTAACCATTCATGTTTCAACCTGAACAACCGTGGTAAATCTAAATGAGCAAAGCTGAACCCTTAAATATCACCATTATGGGCAAAGAGTATCGCGTAGCCTGCCCGCCGGAGGAGCAGGATAACCTGCGCGCTTCAGCGAAACTGCTCAACGAAAAACTTGAAGAGATAAAAACAAAAGGCTCCGTCATCGGCACTGAGCGCATCGCTATCATGGCGGCATTAAATATGAGTCATGAGGTCCTGTACAGTCAGACGCTGGCCACAGAGCATGACGATCTAAACCAGCGAATCAGCGATATATCCGATCGGATCAGCGATTCGATGCGAGATATTCAGCTGATCTGACATGCCGTCACACAATTATAATTAAAACTTCACAAAATATTCGATGATTTAGGTTGATTTAATAGCTGCATTACATACAATAGAAACATCGGATAAATAAATGTAAGTTGCAGAACGAGCTGCACTACAAAAATAATATCCCCCAGTTTTGACATCTCTAGGGTGTGCGTAAGCTTCCTGTTTTAACCCTTGAGCCTTAAATACTGACTTTGGGAATTGGACTGTTGAAGCCGTGTGCATTACCACCCTGGTGGGAAGCCTAAAGCAGCATCGCTGATTCCCCCCTGAACTTACCGGTTCAAGGTCAACAGTATTTGCTACGGCACTTTGGAGATGTCATCCTAATTTTAGCAATCTGCCAAACGTCTACCTAACCAGCGCATTACCAACATGGCATCTAATAAGGCAACGCCAGATTTGTAGCCAGGAAACTCACTCCGTGACCGCATATAGGCAACCTCCACATTACGCAACCTTATGCAACAGCCAGGCAACAACAACCCCTCTGACACCTCCACCCTCCTGATACACAATACTGGCGCTATAAGGCGGCTAAAACGAAGCCAGAGACGTGAATTGCCTGCCCGCGTACAGCAGCAGCACAGTCAGGCATTACGCCAGAACATCATCAGGCAAAAATACTATCGCAACAGTCAGCACATCGCCTGCTACCTGGCCAATGATGGCGAAATCGACCCTTACCTGTTGATTGAGCATGCCTGGTTTGCAGGTAAAAACATTTACTTACCCATACTTTCGCCGTTAAAAAACAGCCTGTATTTTGTACCTTATGAACAAAATAGCAGCTTAAAGCTTAACCGCTTTAACATTCCCGAGCCGACATGCCATCCCTCAGACTGGCGAAAAGCCAGTCAGCTTGACCTGTTGCTACTACCGTTGGTCGCTTTTGATACTCAGGGTAACCGTATTGGCATGGGTGGTGGTTTTTATGACCGGACGCTGGCTTATCTACAACACCGGCGTTACTGGAGAAAACCCGTGCTCGCCGGTGTTGCGCATGAAATACAAAAAATAGATCGACTGGAAACCCAAAGCTGGGACATACCGCTGGATTACGTCATCACAGAAAAGACAATCTATTAGATAGCCACTAACAAAACTATCTTCTCTCGCTAAACCTATGCCTACGGCGATAGAAATAATTGATACGCAGGGTTATCAGATTCTTCCCAATAAGGGTATGCTAGCGTATCGAGATATTGCCCTATTTGTCCACGTTCAGCTTCTGGAATCTGTAATCCCACCAGAACACGGCCAAACGCTGCACCATGATTGCGGTAATGGAACAGACTGATATTCCAGCGTGCTCCTATCTGCGTCAAAAAGTCTAACAGGGCACCGGGGCGCTCAGGAAACTCGAAACGGTATAACACCTCATCGTTTGTATTAGCATGTCCACCCACCAGATGACGTACATGCATCTTCGCCATCTCATTGTCGGTCATATCAAGTACCGGATATTTTTTTGCCTTAAGCCTTTCAATCAACGCCCGCCTTTCTCTTTTACCATCACGTAATTGCACACCAGCAAACACCTGCGCATTAGTTTCATCAGCATAGCGGTAATTAAATTCAGTAATGCCACGCTTGCCAATGGTCTGGCAGAAAGCTTTAAAACTACCCGGACGCTCCGGGATAGTGACCGCAAATAAAGCTTCACGCTGCTCACCGATCTCTGCGCGTTCAGCGACATGCCGCAAACGATCAAAATTCATATTTGCACCACTGTTGATCGCCACCAGTGTTTTACCGCTCAGTTTTTTCTGCTCGATATATTTTTTCAGGCCTGCCACTGCCAATGCACCCGCAGGCTCCGCGATCGAGCGGGTATCATCAAAAATATCTTTGATCGCAGCACATATCTCGTCAGTGGAAACAGTGACCACCTGATCGACACATTGTTTTGCAACACGAAAGGTCTCCTTGCCAACCTGTTTAACTGCAACACCATCCGCAAAAATGCCGACATGACTTAGTATCACCCGACGATTCGCATCCAGCGCCTGGGC
>CAWBXM010000056.1:0-10064 GCA_963792545.1 uncultured Gammaproteobacteria bacterium
TATAAACAGCAATGCGGAGAAGCTTAACCTGAGTGCTTTTTCCGGGATGTTGTGTGCCACCATGGCGCCTAGCGGTGCAAAAAAATAACTGCTTATCGAAATAAATATAAATGCGTCATATTGTAAATAACCGATGGAATGTGAACCGCTAATCGATAGATCGTAACTCATATAGATAAATGAAAGTGTGCCCATCAATGCGATGGGAAAGCCACAGGCCGCCGATGTTGCTACCGCATTGCGCATGTGTATGTTGAACCAGTGTAAAAAAGGCACGGTCAGAGTGCCGCCACCGATTCCGACGATCGCTGATATCAGGCCGATAATATAACCGCCAATAGTAGCAACAATGTTATTGATCTTTGCGTCGTGTCGGCCTGGGCGCTTGTTGAGTAACAGGTTAAGGGCGACAGTAAATTCAAATAAGGAAAATATTGTTCTTAAGTAGTCACTGTTTATCTGTGAGGCAAAAAAAACACCTGACCACGCGCCTAAAATAATGCCGGGGCTCAATAAAAAAACCAGTGGCCACAATACGGCCTTTCTTTTATGGTGTGCCCGTGTCGATGAGATCGAGGTAATAACAATGGTGGCTAACGAGGTCGCCAGAGCCATGTGCATTAATTGTTGTGCTTCGTAGCCCAGTGTGGAAAAAACAAAATATAAAACCGGGACAATAATTAAACCACCGCCGATGCCCAGCAGCCCAGCAGAAAATCCGGCGAAGGCGCCGGTGATGACGTATAGAAAAATATCAAATAAGTTAATATCGAACAATATGGATTAATTTATCTGGTGCAGTTTTTCTATCAGATCACAATTCAGGTAGCTTGCACCAAACGCATCACCAGCGATAACAGAGAATGGCTGGTCGGGCTCGCCCATCTGATCGAGTACGATACTGGCTGCAGAGAAATCATCATTTTTTGTGTAATCATTGATCGTGATGATGGTGTTTAGATTGGCGCCGACCGTAGATTTGATGCCGTTGCCTGAATCTTCAAAGGCGATGCATTCGTCTGCATCGAGATGCATGGTTTTTAATGCGTAGTCATAGATGTCTGGTGCAGGTTTTTTTGCCGCTACGATATCGCCGGCAGCGATGACTTCAAACCAGTTGATTGAATCGATGCCTAGAGTGTGGGTGAGCAATGCGGTAACATTTTCGGGTGTGGTGGTGGTTGCTATGGCCAGGCGATAGCCTCGCTCACGTGCTTCCTTGAGCAGACGTTCTACGCCGGGGCGTAGAGGTATTGAGCCGCCAGACAATAATTCAGTGTAATGACGGGTTTTTGCCTGATGTAATTCGGGGATCTTTTGTTCGATATCGTAAGGGACATTATTTTTATCAAGAAATTTGTCAACGTAAAACTTCATCCGTTCTTTACCGCCGGTTACGGCAAGTAGCTTACCGTAAGTTTCAACGCTCCAGTGCCAGCCTAAATCATATTCATCGAAAGCCCGATTGAAGGCGACTCGGTGGCCGTCACGCTCAGTGTTAGATAGTGTGCCGTCGACATCAAATATTAATGCGCGAAGTTTTGCTTTTTCTGCCTGAGTTTTCGTATTCATAGGGTGATAGAGATAATGGGACGTTAAATTAAGACGTGTGGATTTTACAGTATCGATATTTGTATTAATACGTAATTTTTCTCACAGCAAAAAACCAGGTGGAAAATTCCTTCTCGCTGCAAAAAAGCCGTAAAATATCACCGATCATGAAATCGCAGCAACATAATTCACAACCAGACTCGATGCAGACTATTCGTCCCTACACATGGCAGCGTATTTCTGTGATTGTTAAACACTACAAAAGACCTTTGATACTGGCTAATATCATTGCTGTTTTTGCGGCTGCGCTCAGTGTTCCGGTGCCGTTATTGATGCCTTTGCTGGTCGATGAAGTATTGCTGGACAAGCCAGGAGTGATAGTTGAAACATTAACCAGGTTGCTGCCATCCTCATGGCTTACGCCGGTCAGCATTATCATTGTGGTGATGCTGCTGTCGATGTTGTTGCGGCTGATCTCTTTATTGCTAACAGTATGGCAAACCCGTGAGTTTACCCGGGTCGCAAAAAACGTCACTTATCGCATTCGTCTGGGTCTGCTGCAACATCTGCAAAAAGTGTCGATGGCAGAATACGAAGCGGTAGGGTCTGGTTCGATAACGTCACACCTGGTGACTGATGTAGCAGCTATCGATGATTTTCTGGGTGCGACATTGAGCAAGTTTATCGTTGCCGTGCTCACGATTATTGGCGTTGCGATCGTGCTGTTATGGATGCACTGGCAATTAGCCCTGTTTATCTTATTGATGAACCCGGTGGTTATTTATTTCACCATGGCCATGGGTAAAAAAGTTAAACGCCTGAAACGCAATGAGAATATTTCATTTGAGCTGTTTCAACAGGCATTGATCGAAACGCTGGATGCTATTCAGCAGATACGAGCCAGTAACCGGGAAGGGCATTATCTGCAGCGGGTAGTCTCACGTGCTGAACAGCTTAAAGATAATATGATCGCTTTTGGCTGGAAGAGTGATGCTGCTAATCGGCTATCATTTTTTATCTTTTTGATGGGCTTCGAGTTTTTTCGTGGCCTGAGCATGATCGTGGTTTTATTCAGTGGTCTGAGCATCGGTGAGATGTTTGCAGTTTATGCCTATCTCTGGTTTATGATGGCGCCAATGCAGGAGATATTAGGTATTCAGTACAGTTATTACAGCGCAAACGCTGCCATGGAACGTATCAACCATCTGCTTAAGATGAAGCGTGAGCCAGACTACCCGCACATCGCCAATCCGTTTAAAGATAAACACACAGTGGGATTAAGTGTTGAAGATATTTGTTTTTCTTATGGTGAAGGGCTGGCAGTATTAGATGGTGTCAGTTTGAGTATTGGTGAAGGTGAGAAGGTCGCACTGGTGGGTGCAAGTGGTGGTGGTAAATCCACCCTGGTACAGATCATTCTGGGTCTGTATCCCGCAGATTCAGGTGAGCTGTATTTCAATGGTGTAAATTTAAAAGACATCGGATTGGATGTTATCAGGGAGAACGTGGCGACCGTACTGCAGCACCCTGCAATGTTTAATGATACCGTCAGAGAAAATTTATCTCTCGGCCGTGACATTAAAGACCACGATATCTGGCAGGCATTAGAAATCGCGCAGATGAAGGACGTGGTGGAAACTATGCCTGAAAAGCTGGACAGCATTATTGGGCGTAGTGGGATACGTTTGTCTGGTGGTCAACGTCAGCGTCTGGCGGTCGCACGGATGATTCTGGCCGATCCCAAGGTGGTGATACTGGATGAGGCCACTTCGTCACTTGATACCGAAACGGAAGCACGTCTACATGAAGCCATGCATGCTTTTCTGCAAAATCGTACCACACTGATAATCGCGCACCGCTTGAGCGCAGTGAGGCAGGCTGATCGTGTTCTGGTGTTTGACGCAGGTAAGATTATCGATGAAGGCAACCATCAGGAGTTGATCGGTAAGGATGGTTTGTATCGTGATCTGTATGGCAGCAGAGGCCATGATAATTGAAAGTAGAGGCTGTTTATTTTTAATCTGTGAATGATAGACTTGCAGGGCTATTTAATGTTGATAAAAAATATCAGGTTGCCCAATGATGAATGTGAAATTACCAAATAAAGGGGGGCCGAGCAAAAGTCTCGTTTTATTTCTCCTGATAATACTCAGTTCTGTGTCGAGTTCTCTGGTAACCGCGGCCAGTGTCGGCACAGGCGGCGTCGGTACGGCATTTTCCAGTGGTACGACAAGTTTGGGTCTCATTGCCGGTTCAGGTAGTTTTAATAATGATAACTATCTTATCCTCGGTGGCAGTGTCGGATATTATGTTATTCAAGGTCTGGAAGTCGGTGTCAATCTAGAACACTGGTTTTCTGGGAGTCCAGCGATAACAACAGTCAGTCCACAGCTTCGCTATGTATTTACTCAGCCTAAAGTAATTAAACCTTACACGGGCATTTTTTATCGACGAACATTTATTAACAGTAATGACATCGATGATCAGAATTCATATGGTTATCGAGCAGGTGCTTACTTTTCAACAAATAATGGAATTTATATTGGCGGCGGTATCGTTTATGAAAAATATGATGATTGCGGCAGCGTGACCGATTGCTCTAGTACTTACCCTGAGATCATCGTTACTTTTAGCTTTTAATCTGATCTTACTGGCAAATAAGAATATTAGGTATTGATTATATAGTCTAATGCCGGCATAATTGGAACTAATCTAAAGACTAATTTAATAAATTTATAAAAGGCTGGTAGTATGTTTAACAAGGCGGTTATTCGTAAAATTTTAACAGGTACTTTTTTTGCATCAGCGATAACAGTCGCTCTGCCGGTGTTTGGCAACTGGCAGGCGCTTCCTGATGTGGCACCAGCACCTGATGATAACCCGACATCTGAAGCTAAGGTCACTCTGGGTAAAATGTTATATATGGATCCGCGTTTTTCATCGACCGGCACGGTGTCATGTAATTCTTGCCACAACATCATGGAAGGTGGTGACGATAGCCGGACGTTTTCTATGGGCGTGCACGGTAAAACGGGTGGTCGAAATGCGCCAACTGTATGGAACTCGGCTTTCCATTCAGTTCAGTTCTGGGATGGTCGCGTTGACCTGTTAGAAGATCAGGCTAAAGGACCGGTGACTAACCCGGTTGAGATGGGAGTGTCTGAAATCGAGCAGGCGATGGATAAGGTCCGTGCTATCCCCGGATATGCGCCTTATTTTGATAAAGCATTCGGTAAAGATTCAATGACAGTGGACAATGCGGCTAAAGCTGTTGCGGCGTTTGAGCGCACTCTGATTACGCCGAATAGTGCCTATGATAGATATGTAAAAGGCGACAAAAAAGCCATGACAAAACAGCAGATTCGCGGCATGGACACCTTTGCAAGTGCGGGTTGTACAGGGTGTCATTCCGGTGCAGCGTTCAACGGACCGAAGATGGCATTTGGCCAGGGCTTCTACTCGAAATTTCCAACTTTTGCAGATAATAGTTATAACGAAAAATATAAGCTGAGTGCTGATAAAGGCAGAGAAGAAGCCACAGGTAAAGCAGATGATGCGCATATGTACCGTGTGCCTACATTGCGCAACATCACTGATACCGCACCCTATTTTCATAATGGATCTGTTAATAAATTATCTGAGGCAGTTCGTATCATGGCGAAAACACAGCTGAATAAAGATCTGTCTGAGAATGAGGTGAAAGATATCGTCGCCTTCTTATCAGCACTGACCGGTGAGTACCCAGAGATAACTATGCCGCGTCTACCAGCTACATCAGGTTATAGCCTGATTGCAGATTAAAAATCTACATCGAGCAAGGCTTGCAAGGTAAAATTCAGGGTATTAACAATAGTAAAGGTTACGTAACATGGCTACAGTTGAATTAACGAAAGACACACTTCAGGATAGCATCGCAAATAATGGTATCGTTATTATTGATTTTTGGGCGCCCTGGTGTGGTCCCTGTAAATCATTTGCGCCTATCTATGATGCTGTTTCTGAAAAACATGATGATGTTTTATTCGCCAAAGTGAATACCGAAGATGAGCAAGAACTGGCGGCGAGTTTTCAGATCCGTTCCATTCCAACTTTGATGATCTTCCGCGATCAAATCGCTATATTCTCCCAGGCGGGTATGTTGCCGGAAAGTGGGCTGGAGCAGGTTATCGCTAAAACCCGAGAGCTGGATATGGACCAGGTGCGTAAGGAAGTAGCTGAGCAGCAGGCTAAGGGTTAAAAGAAAGTTGGCAGTAGGCAGTTATCAGTTAAAAGCGAAATTTTTTTGACAGGAGTCTATACTTTTCTAGCCTCTTACTGACAACTAGCCCTAAGCTACTTTTTCTTTTTTTTTAACCTGGCTGTTTCAGCATGCAGGGCTTTTTTAAATGCTGCATCTTTTTCTTTAGCCGCTTTCAGTAATGCTTTTTCAGCATCTGCGGCTTCTTTTAGCTGTGCTTTTGTCTGTTTCAGTTCTTGTTTGAGCGCTTTGAGTTTGTTGTCTAACTCTGCCTCTAATGCCGCTGCTTCAGCGCTTATCTGAGTGCTTTCTTTCGCAGCAGCAGTCGCTCTTTTCTTGACGGCTGCTTTGATGGACTTTTTGCTTACAACTTCTGGCAGTTCTTTTTTGATATTCAGTTTTTTAACCCGAGTATTGCCTGAAAGTGTTTGAATTTTTTTACGAGGACGCAATTTTGGCTTTGGTACGTCAACACGGGTATGCGTTACTGCGGGTTTTGCGCTCTGTGGTGTTGTATTCTCAGGTTCTAGCATTGGTTTAACCGGTGTACGTTTTGATCGTAAACCGCGCAGTGCAGACTTGACGCGTTTGGTTACTTCGGCAACATCGCCATGGGCTTCCAGGATATGCAGAACACCCTTGTGTTTATAGTAGTCACTCAGTGGTTGTGTTAATGATTCAAAGATGCGTAGCCGACGTTCGATAGTTTCTTCATTATCGTCGTTTCGATGGTGCAAGGTGCTACCGCATTCATCACATTTGTCATCGATGGCCGGTGGCTGCGTAAACAGGTTAAATAATGCGCCGCACTGGATGCAGGTAAGGCGACCGATCATTCGCTGTATTAACATTTCTATATCTACATCAAACTGCAATACGGCATCGATGGGTTTGCCCAGTTTATCGAGAATGTTATCCAGTGCTTGGGCCTGTGCGACGTTACGCGGAAATCCGTCGAGTATAAAACCCTGATCTGCATCCGGGCGAGCGATACGTTCACGTATCATGCCAATAACAATATCGTTGGGAACCAGCTGCCCGGCGTCCATGATGGTTTTGGCCTGTCGACCGAGTGGTGTTTGTGCCGCTACTGCTGCGCGTAATAAATTCCCCGTTGAAATCTGCGGAATATTGTACTTTTCGGTTAAGTATTTGGCCTGTGTGCCTTTGCCGGAACCAGGTGCGCCAATCAGGATTAATTTCATATTTATACCCTGTCACTTTTACTTGTTATTATTTAGTGACTTATATCAACTTGTGTTTGTTAGCAGGCCAGTAGTATGGCACTGGTAACAATCTCTTTGTATTATTTACTGCGATTCTATCGATTGTTGAGAAATTGTCGAGCCTGAAACAGCTTAAACACTATATAATTGAGTAACTTTCTCTACTATTTTGCTTTTTTGTTGTAATTTTTCACAAAAAGTCATAAAAACAATAATAAATCTTTAGTTAAATTATCTTTCTATGCCGTATCGGTCCCATTATTCTGATCATTCTTACGAATCGAGCATATTCAAGTTTCGCGCTATCGTGGCGGCGATTATTTGTCTACTTATGCTGGGTGGATTATTGTTTCGTCTGGCATGGTTGCAGATTGTCGATTATAAACATTTTGCCGATTTATCTGAGAACAACCGTATACGATTAATGGAACTACCGCCAACCCGGGGTTTAATCTATGATCGTAACGGTGTTATCCTGGCTGAGAATAAACCTACTTTTCACCTGGAAATAACACCTGAACAGGTTGAGGATATGGATGCCACCCTTCAGGGTTTGAGTGAGATTGTTTCTATCAGTGAAAATGAAATGGAAGCTTTTAGGGAACAGTTACGTGTGCGTCGCTCATTTCAACAAATCTCCTTACGTACCCGCTTAAATGAAGAAGAAGTCGCAAAGCTGGCGGTCAATCGTTACCGCTTTCCAGGGGTGGAGGTTAATGCTCGTTTAAGCCGATATTACCCACAGGGTGAGACAACTTCACACGTTGTGGGGTATGTCGGACGCATCACTCAGAAAGATATGGCAGTGATTGATGTAGGTAACTACCGAGGCACTACACATATCGGTAAAACCGGGCTGGAAAAATATTATGAGGCCGAGCTGCATGGTCAGGTGGGCCGGCAGAGAGTTGAAGTCAACGCGCAGGGCAGGGTTCTACAGGTAATTGATAAGGTGGCACCAGTATCCGGTAATGATCTGGTGCTTAATCTGGATATCGAATTACAAAAAATAGCGGAGCAAATGCTGGGAGATCTGGCTGGTTCGGTCATCGCTATCGAGCCGCATAACGGCGCGGTAGTGGTATTTGTCAGTAAACCGGGTTTCGACCCTAACCTGTTCGTCCATGGCATCAGCCATAAAAATTATGATTTGCTGCAGCATGGTATTGATAAGCCATTATATAATCGTGCACTGTTTGGTCAGTATCCGCCGGGCTCTACCTTTAAACCGTTTTTCGCTTTAGGAGGTATTGAACAACGGAAAATTGGCACGAGAGAATCCATTTATTGTCGAGGTCACTACCTGTTACCAGGGGATGACACTGAACGAAAATACCGTGACTGGAAAAAACAAGGGCATGGCACGGTCGACCTGACGAAAGCCATGGAGCAGTCCTGTGATGTTTATTTTTATGAGCTGGCTTACCGTACGGGTATCGATAATATGCATGAGTTCATGGAAAAATTTGGTTTCGGTCAAAAAACAGGCATTGATTTACTCGGTGAACGCAGTGGTTTGTTACCGTCAACCGCATGGAAAAAAAGGGCGCATCAAACTGTCTGGTATCCGGGTGAAACCTTGATCGCTGGAATTGGTCAGGGATATATGCTGACAACACCAGTGCAACTGGCAGTGGCAACGGCAACGTTAGCCAGTCGAGGTGAGAAAATTGTGCCTAAATTGCTCAAAGAAGTGCATCAATCAACAGATGGTTCAGTCACCACAAGAGAACCATCGAAGACCATGATTAAATTGCGGCGCGATAGTCACTGGGATGTTCTGTTTCACGCCATGGAACAGGTGCTGCATGGTACCTGGGGCACGGCGCGTGCGACGAGTTGGGGCATGAAGTTTAAGATGGCTGGTAAAACCGGTACGGCGCAGGTATTTGGTATCGCCCAGGATGAAGAATATGACGAAGAGACCGTGGCTAAAAAATTACGTGATCATGGTTTGTTTATCGGCTTTGGCCCGATCGAAGATCCGGTATTAGCAGTTGCGGTGGTGGCTGAGAATGGAGAGCATGGCAGTAGGATGGCACCTATTGCACGCGATTTGATTGAGCGTTATATGGAAAAATACCCGGATTCGTTATCGCCCGAGTATAGGGCTAGTCATAAGAAAACTAAAAAATCAGCAAAGAAGAAAGCCAGGCCTAAAAAAGCCGAGTTAGAAGATGCAGCGTTAGAAGAATAATCTGACGCAGCACGCAGTAACTATTGAAATAACACACTGAGCAGTAACAGTCATATATGCCGAGTAGTAGTACACAATTTTTTGATTCAGCTTACCAGAGTCGAAGCTCGCGGTTTTTACAGGCGCTGCATATCGATCCGGCATTGCTTACTGGACTATTGTTGCTAATGGCCTGTGGTCTGGGTATTTTATATAGTGCTTCTGATGGTTCGATCGAGCTGGTGCAGCGGCAGGTTATCCGTTTATCGATAGCTTTAGTGGTGATGTTTCTTGTCGCGCAGATACCACCGCACACCTTGTACATCTGGGCGCCCTGGTTTTTTGCATTAGGTATTGTCTTACTGATAATGGTGTTGCTCGCTGGCGATGTCGGTAAGGGTGCTCAACGTTGGCTCAACCTGTACGTCATTCGTTTTCAGCCCTCAGAGATGATGAAACTGGTCACGCCAATGATGCTGTCGTGGTATCTGTGTGAAAAATATTTTCCGCCAAAGCTGACGTCTTTGGTCATTTCGCTGGCACTGGTGATCCTGCCGACCATGTTGATTGCCAAACAGCCGGATCTAGGCACCGCACTGCTGGTTGCGGCGGCGGGATTTTTTGTCGTGTTTTTTGGTGGTATTCGCTGGCGATTGTTATTCGGCGCTATATTTGCCATGCTGGCAATGATCCCGGTGCTGTGGCATTTTATGCATGACTACCAGAAACAGCGAGTACTAACTTTGTTCGACCCGGAGAAAGATCCTCTAGGTTCTGGATATCACATTATCCAGTCCATGATCGCAATCGGGTCGGGTGGTATTTATGGTAAGGGCTGGTTTAATGGCACGCAGTCACAGCTGGACTTTATTCC
>CAWBXM010000057.1:0-12035 GCA_963792545.1 uncultured Gammaproteobacteria bacterium
AAGTCTTTTGGTGCTATTGTTCAGGCGTCTGGTTTTACACCTTACGATGCTAATAACTTAACTGAATTCTCTTATACCAAGAGTCAGGATGTTGTTACCCAGGCGGAGCTGGAGTTATTGGCTATTGCAGCAGATGGCGGTGCGATTAAACGTCCATCTGACGGCAAAGAAGTGGCCAGCGTATTATTCATTCAGTGTGCCGGTCAGCGTAGCAAAAAAGAAGATCACTTAGAGCATTGCTCTGGTTTCTGTTGCAGTGCGTCTATCAAGCAGGCGATGTACTTTAAAGATCAGAATCCTGATATTGATACAACCGTCCTGTATTCTGATTTACGCACACCAGGTGCGGGTGGTGAAAACTTCTATCGCAGTGGTCAGCAAAAAGGCGTTATCTTCACTAAAGGTATAGCTTCTGAAGTAGTACACAGTCAGAACCCAACGGTTAAATTCAAGGATCTAATCCTGAATGAAGATGTCGAGCTGGAAGTTGATATGGTCATACTGGCTACCGGTATGGTGCCTAATTCAGGTCAGGAAACAGCGGCTGATTTAACGATCGAAGAAAATGAAGATAAGGCAGAAGCGAAAGCGAGTGGAGAAGAGCAGGTAATCAGAGTCGACGTTGAGTCAATTCTTAACCTTGATTACCGTCAGGGTAAGGACGTACCTCACATGGCCAACGGTTTTGCTGATTCACATTTCATCTGTTTCCCATACGAGACACAACGTACCGGTATTTATACTGCTGGACCAACGCGTCGTCCGATGGATACAGCACAGGCCATGGATGATGCCATGGGCGCTGCAATGAAAGCGATTGCAGCAGCTGAAAACTCAGGTTTGGGTAAAGCGGCGCATCCTCGTGTTGCGGATCTAAGTTTCCCTAGCTTCCGTATGGAAGGTTGTACACAATGTAAACGTTGTACCGTGGAATGTCCGTTTGGTGCGATCAACGAAGATGAAAAAGGTTTTCCACAATTCAACGAATCACGTTGTCGCCGTTGTGGTACTTGTATGGGTGCATGTCCAGTACGTGTTATCTCATTCGAAAACTACTCGATCGATACCGTTGGTCAGCAGCTTAAAGCGGTTGATATTCCGGAAGAATTTGACGAAAAACCACGTATTCTTGTATTAGCCTGTGAAAATGATGCGTATCCTGCACTGGATATGGCAGCACAGAACAAACTTGAATATAGTGCGTTCACACGCATTATCCCAGTTCGTTGTTTAGGTTCAGTTAGTTTAAGCTGGATTACTGACTCACTAAACAGCGGTTTCGATGGTATCATTCTGATGGGTTGTCCAAGTGGTGATGATTACCAGTGTCACTTCGTCAAAGGATCGGGTACTGCGCAAGAGCGTATGTCTAAAGTGGCTGATACACTTGAGTCACTAAGTCTCGAACCAGAACGTGTACAGACGTATGAAATATCAATTACTGATATTCATAAAGTTCCAAAACTCATTAACGATATGGCTGCGACGATCGAACAGATCGGCATGAGCCCATTCAAATTCTAGGAGACTGCCATGAGTGATTTAAATACAGGCATGGTTGAAAAATACCGCAACAACTTCCTGAAAGAAGTTGAAGCTAATGTCGAACAAGGCGATTGGGTGAAGATGTGTATGCAATGTGGTGTGTGCTCAGGCTCATGTCCACTAGGTACTGACTGGGATCATCCACCACAAGAATTGTTTATGATGATTCGTGCCGGTAAACGTGATGAAGTGCTACAGTCGACATCTATGTGGATGTGTACTTCCTGTTACAACTGTATCGTACGTTGTCCACGTGAATTACCGATCACACATATCATGCACGGTCTGGCGCACTATGCGACACGTCTGGGTATCGAGCCTAAAAACCAGCCAACACGTCAGTTCGCTCAGTTGTTCTGGGACAACCTGGCTAAGAACGGTCGTGTAAATGAATTATGGTTAGGTGTTAACCTTTATTTCATGAACGGTTTCGTCGAAGGAATCAAGGTTGCCCTGGGCATGGCTGGCATCGGTTTAAACATGCTTAAAGCCGGTCGCTTAAGCATAAAAGAGCTGATTGGTGGTCATACTGTGAAAGACAAAAAAGGCTTCCAGGCAATGATTAAAAAAGCACAAGAGCTTGAAGCAGCTCGTATTGATAAATAAGGTTGGAACATACTATGGCTACTAAAGAATATTCATTTTACCCAGGTTGTTCATCGCAAGAAGGCGCGTCTTCTTCAAACTACCTGAAATCAGTACAGTCTATGTGTGATGTACTGGATATTAAACTTAACGTGATACCAGACTGGAATTGTTGTTCAGCGTCTATCGGTTACTGTGGTGGCGGCGAGTTACCTCGTTTAGCACTGTCTGCACGTAACATTGCTCTGTCTGAGCAGCATAATGCTGGCCAGGACATCGTGGCAACTTGCGCCGCTTGCTGGTTAGCAACAAAAGAAACACAGGAACGTCTGGATGAAGATGAAGGCTTGATGGGTGAAACCAACCAGGCACTGGCTGAAGCCGGTCTAACGTTGAAAAACGATAACAAAATTCGTCACATGGTCGAAGTGTTAATCGAAGATGTCGGTTACGAAGAAATGGGCAAGCATGTGAAGAAACCATTAGACGGCATCAAGATCGCCGGTTATGTGGGCTGTCAGACAAACCGTCCATTTGGTATCGAAGGCGAATCTTTTGAAAACCCTAAGTATCTGGACAAGTTCATCGAAACGATGGGTGCTGAGCCAGTCGAAAACTACGACAAGAAAGTATCTTGTTGCGGTGGTGCATTAGCATTCTCTGAGCCAGAGAAGTCACAGTTGCTGATAAAAGACATCATCGAAGCAGCCTACGATGGCGGTGCTGACATGATCGTTACACCATGCCCGGTATGTCAGATGAACGTAGAGGTCTACCAGGATAAAATTAATGCTAAACACGGCACTAAATTTAATATCCCTGTGACTTACTACAGTACCTTGATGTCAGTTGCTTATGGTAAAACAGGTAAAGAGTCTGGCCTTGATGGACAGATTATTAAAGCTAAACAACTTGAAGCTATTGTTAATAAATAGTGGTGAGTAAAGTGGTTTTGTAGTTAATACCGCTATAACAATAAATAGAAAAGCCCGACTTGTTCGGGCTTTTCTGTTTTCTAAGGGGAATTCGCGGAATACCTCGTTTGCCAATATGCCGCTCCTACAAACACAACACCCCTGTAGGAGCGCTTTGCAAAGCGCGATTTCCTTCGGTTAAACCATCATCGCGGAATACATTCCGCTCCTACAAAAAACACATTGTCCTGCTGGAGCGGCATATTGGCAAACGAGGTATTCCGCGAAGAGTTCACAACCACACCGCATCCCAAAACGGATAATCACCGATATTTTTAACCAGTCCTGCGCGTAACGGATTGGCCACAACATAACGTGCGACATCTTTTATATCTTCTTCTTTTCGTAACGCATAATCATGAAATCCAGATTGCCACACGGGAACACCTGTACGGTTATTGTGCTGGTTGATTCGGTATCCAGAGCGGCGTTTTACATTAGCGACAACCTGAGATAAAGAGTTGTTATCTCCTAAAGATAAGAGCCAGTGCATATGGTCTGGCATGATTACAAAGCACATGGACTTTATGTCGCAGATTTGTTCTGTGTAATTTATAGATTTAATGAGGATGCGAGCGTTGTAAAAATTAGTGAATAGAGGCTGACGTTTTTGAGTTACCGTCGTGATGAGATAGCTCTGATGTGGAATCGAAACGCGATCTTTCCGTAGGTTGTTACCATGTTGTAGTGGCATGATTTATCCTCCTTGATAAAACTGACTAGAGCCTAACATAGTACATGGAATATATGTAGGAGCGGATTTTATTCCGCGATCGGGGTTTAACCGAAGCGAATCGCGCTTTGCAAAGCGCTCCTACAGGGTGTTGTGATTTGTAGGAGCGGAATGTATTCCGCGATGAAGGTTTAGCTGAAACGAATCGTTTGTTGTGCTGTTGTTTTGTATGTTGCATAGATCGTGCATAGATATGCATCACAAAGTGTTCTACGAAACTATTATTTTTGTTTTATCTACCGGTGTATCGAGGCTACGTTTTTTATTGCCATGCCCGGAAAACTGTTCTATGTAAGAAAGTAGTACCGGCACCACGAACAATACCAGCAGGGTGGTAAAGCCCAGTCCGAATGAGATGCTGACTGCCATTGGGATAAGGAATTGTGCCTGCAGTGAGGTTTCGAAGAGCAGGGGTGTTAACCCTGCAATGGTTGTTAATGAGGTCAGCAATACTGCTCTCAAACGAAGGCAGGATGATTCGATGAGCGCCTCACGAACTGACATGCCTTTTGCTTTAAGCTGTTTATAGAAGGTAACCAGAATAATTGAGTCGTTTATGACGATGCCCGATAAACCAAACATGCCGAACTGAGACAGTATGGTTAGATCGATACCCATTAACCAGTGGCCGAATATTGCACCACAGACACCAAACGGGATGATGGTCATGACTGCCAGCGGCCAGCTGTATGAAGCAAACACCCAGGCGAGAATGATGTAGATCATAACCAGTGCCAGTAAGCCGCCATTTTTCATGTCGCTGCTGGTCTCACGCTCTTCTTCTGCTCTACCTTTGTAGCTGACCTGCAAACCATATTTTTGTAATATTTCCGGTATCACTGATTGCTGTAATTTTTTTAATACGTCATTGGCGTTGGTAATTTTAGCGTTTACTTCTGCCGTCACATGTACGCCGAGTTTTGCGTTTGTGTGACGCAGCAACTCAAGCCCCTGTTGAGATGAAAGATTGATCACGTTGTTTAATGACAGTGCTTGCCCGGTAGCGGTGATAATAGGTAACGTTTCCAGGATGCCCTGAAATTTACGTTCGTTTGCCGGCAGCATAATACGCACTTCGATCTCTTCATTGGTGTCGTAAAATATCTGCAGTAGCTGACCGTCCAGCGCGGCGCGTAACTGTCGGCCGACTTCGGCGATGGTTAGGCCGGCAGACTGTGCCAGCGGGGTGAGTTCGAAAATATATTGCTGTCTACCGTAAGGCAGATCATCGAGGATGTTGCTCAGACCATCAAATTTTTTCATTTCCTGAGCGAGGTCTTCAGCGGCATGTTTTAAGCTAATAGCCTCTGCACCGGATAAAAAGATGTCGAGATCTAGCCCCGGCGGTCCACCTCTAGGACTGCTTATGGATAATTGCTCGACACCGGCGGGTTGCTCGAGCCTCGCCTGCCAGTTTTCGATGATGGTGTCATTTCTTACATCACGTTCATCTGGCTGCAGTAGCTCAACTTGCAGCATCGCATACTGGTTGCCATTTTGAAAGTTCCGTCCACCGTCAAAGCTTGCGGTATTTAGCTGTAACACCTGGGCGGCAATCAATGATTTCTCTCCACTTAGTGCTTTGTCAGTTTCATTAAGTTTCTGTTCCAGCTGTTGGGCAAAGTCATGCACCTGTTCAGGTGGTGTGCCAGCGGCGAATTTCACACTGGCGATAATAACGGTGCTTTCCGGTTGCGGGAAAAACTGAAATTTAACCTGACCAAAGACAACCATCGATATGGCAAGAGCCAGTGAGCAGACGGCCAGCGTGAGAGTCGTACCACGGTGATCGATAGCGTGAACGAGCAGTGGCCGAAAATATAGATTACGAAATTTATTGAAGCCATCTTCAAGTTTTTGCCGTAGTTCACCATTCGGTTTATGGTGGTTTTTGTGGAAGCTATGGCGTAGATGTCCGGGCAGGATAAGAAAACTTTCTATCAGTGAAGCGATGAGTACGCAGATAACAACGAAAGGTATATCGAATAAGATATGGCCGATAATACCGGTAACCATCATCAGTGGCAGAAATGCCGCAATCGTGGTTAACGATGAAGATGCCACCGGCGCGAGCATACGTAACGCACCGCCTTCAGCCGCCATTAGTGGGTCTTCACCATATTGATAGTGAGCCAGGGCGTCTTCACCGACCACTATCGCATCATCGACGATGATGCCCAAGGTCATGATCAGACCGAACAGACTTATCATATTGATGCTGCCGCCGAACAGATAGATAACAGCCAGCGCACCTAAAAATGACGTTGGTATGCCTACAGCTACCCAGAATGCAACACGGCCACTGAGAAAGATGTACAGGATGCCCAGCACCAGCAGCAGCCCGCTGACACCATTTTTCAGTAACAGATCAATACGCTGCTGGATCAGTGAATATTTTTCATCAAACACCAGTAATTCAATTGAGGGCGGTAATGTCGTCAATTTTTTTGTTAGCCACTGCTGCATGATTTCAGCTGATATCAGGGCATCGGTATTCTCGGTACGTTGCAGGTTCATCAGGATCGCAGGTTTGCCCTGATGGAAAATTTCTACCTGGTTCTCTTTCGGCCGAAGTTGTATATCGGCGATATCATCCAGTGTTAGTTTTTGACCGGATTCGGTCGTTAGCAGGTCGAGTGAGGCAAATGCCTGTACGTCACGCTTACGCTGTAAGCCACGCATTTCACGAGCAGCTTCACTTTCGGCGACTGTGCCGGCAGGGATGTCCTGGCTCTGATTGATGATGTGAGTGCCGATCTGATTTAAAGATAAGCCTAGCTGTTGCACCTGTTGCGCGCTGACTTCAATTGCGATCTCTTGATCGGGTAGACCAGTAAATTTTACTCGAGCGATACCTTTATCCAGTAGCTCACGTTCGAAGGTATACGCCAGCGGTCGTAATTCTTCCAGGTCGCCATCAGCGGTTAATATGATAGTAGCTACAGCTTCATAACGAGCAATTTTTGTGACTATCGGATCTTCAGAGTCAGTGGGTAGATGACGGATGTTAGAAACAAATTGTTTGACCTCATCCAGCGCCACCCCCATATCACTGTTTTCTTTATATTCGATGACGATAGAGCTGAGGCTACGAGTGGAGGTCGAGGTCGTCTCTTTGGCACCGTCGAGTGTGCGCAGCGCCTGTTCCAGCGGTATGGTGATCGAGCGCTCGACGTCCTCTGCACTTGCCCCAGGCCAGACCACGCGAACACTTATATAATCGAGCTCAAAGTTTGGGAAAAACTGTTTGTTCAGCTTGGTTAAACTGTAGGCACCGAAAATTATCATCATTATCATCAATAGATTTGCGGCAACGGGGTGTTGTGCAAATATATGGATGAAACCGCCAGAAGTATTTTTGCTGGATTCCTTTCCAGGATCACCCGGATTCGACGGTGGATTCTCAGGCAAGTTTGATGGAGGTGTGTTGTCAGAACTCATGGATAGTGATCAAGAACCGGTATTGTTAGTGAGTTCGGAACTGCCGGATTTGTTTTCTGGTATGGAAGCATTATGCACTTCGACCTTAAGACCACTGACTGCATGCGGCAGCTGGGTAGTGATGATCAGGTCGCCATCACGTAGTTTTTCGCTGCGAACAAGGACGAATTGTTTGCCATCAATGTACTGGCCGCCAAGTTTTTCCACATTGATAGCAGCCAGCCGTTCGTCTTCGATACGGTAGATCCGATTGGTGCCATAGATAGAAGAAACCGGTACGCTGTAAGCATTGTTAATCGCAGGTAATTTCAAAGTCATCTCCAGCGTATCACCGATGGTTAGTTTATTTACCTGTGAGCTATCGACAGAGAGCAATGCGTCAACGCCATGATTACCACTGCTAAGTGAGCCGGATACGCGGTTTAAGCGCGCACTGATCTCACCGATATCTGTTTTCACAGTAGCGTATAGTGGCACCTGATCGGCCAGTGATTGTTTGATGATGCCGATAAATTTTTGCGGTATCTGGGCGCGCAGTTCTACCTGGTCAGTGGCATACATCTGCAGCAAAACTTCTCCTGGCCGCACACGCTCACCGGGTGATACTTCTGTTTTCAGGATGATGCCGTCAAATGGTGCAAGCACTGACGCCCGCACTAAATCGTTCTGCGCCTGTTGTGCCAGCGCCCGGTTGCGATTTAGATTTGCTTCTAATTGTGCCAGCCGCGATGGGTGATCGGTGACGTTGAGTTGTCTCGTAATCAATGCTAGCTTCTGATTATTCAGTGCCTGTTTTTGAGTATCAAAGCTGCTCTGACTGGTCAGGTTACTTTTACTGGTTTTTTCTTCTCGTTTGAGTTTTTTCTCTGCCAGAGCGACCAGTGATTTTTCTAGCGTGAGTGCATCAGTGTCGCTTTTATATCGATTTTTCTCTAGTTGTATCTGTGCTTCGAGCTCAGCGACAGTCGCCGCTTTTTCCTCAAAAGCCAGTCTCGCATCGGTATCGTCCAGCAGAATAAGTCGTTGCCCATTGCTGACGAGCTGGCCTTCATTGACATCAAGTGAACTGACATCGGCATTGATGATAGATGTAATGTCTGCAGTGTAGGGTGATTCGACGCGGCCATATAATTCCAGCTGAGGCGCTTTTGCGCTGGAGCTTAGCTGTTTCGCCTGTACCGTCCAGATAGTTTCAGACTGTGTTTTTACAGGTGGCTGTGTTTGTGCCAGTTTAAAAATAATGATCAGCAGCAGTGTCACAAAAACGATTACGAACGGTAATGCTTTGATCCTGTTGTGTTTCTGCTGCCAGAACTGTCTTATGTTGTGGGATAAATTTTTAAACATTATTACTCGATAAAACGGCGGGTTATAAGTAATTCACGCTGGTATTGTATCGCTTAGTATTATAGCGGCAAGTCACCATAAACCCTATGATTTATCTCATCACGCTTATACCGAGTTGGTTAATAGCTGGCTGATTAATAGTATGAACAGCTTTCTGAACTTTAGTTAACAACAAGATTTAGATTACTCAATGTTATTAATCTTCTCGATCAACCTGTCTATGTCGACCGTTTTTTCGGTGTTTACAGAAATCATCCTCGATGCTTCATCCGGGTACAGGGGTTGATAGCTTTTAAGCTGGTGTTCAAGTACAGCAAGGTCAGCATCGGAGATATCGTTTTTTCGTTGTACGATACGTTGTCGTAATATATCAGCGGGTGCAGAAACTTCCAGTATGACAAATGGAACTTTCAAACGTTCAGCCAGCTTTTGAAAATACTGGCGTTGTTCATGTTTTAAAAATGCCGCATCGATGATAACGCTGTAACCGGCATGAATAACATCTGATGCCAGACTTGCCAGTTTTGCATAAGTTTGTTGGGACGCCTGTGTAGAGTAGATGCCACTATCGATAGTAGTGTCAGTGCCGCTATCAGCGTTATTATTTATCGGTGTTGTATCACTAGTGTCTATGTCAAACAGTCGCTTGCGTTCGATATCAGAACGGATACGTAATACTCCCAGCTTATCAACTAATTGTTGTGAAACCGTACTCTTGCCAGAGGCGGACATGCCTGACATTATGATTAATTTCGCTACAGGTGGTCGACTATAGCTGCTGGCCAGGTCCAGATAGGATTCAAATTCGAAAACCATCTGTTGTTTTTCTTCGCTTGAAATATCGGCTTGATCCAGTCGTAATACACTTACTTTGGCGCGTACCATGGCGCGATAGCAAAGGTAGTAGGGCAGCACAGTGGTGCCGTTATAATCTCCCGTAACTTGCAGGTAACTATTCAGGAAACGATTTGCTAACTGACGTTGTTGTCGATGATGACAATCCATCACCAGGAATGCAATCTCACTGATGACATCGATCCAGCTAAATCTTGCATTAAATTCGATGCAGTCAAATGCCATCGGTTTTTCATTCAGCCAGACCATGTTTCGCAGGTGCATATCGCCATGACAATGGCGTATGAAACCATCGAATTTTCGTTGTTTAAATATGGTTTCCAGTCTTATTGCTTCAGTTTCACTCCAGCGAGAAAGTGTGTCCAGTTTTTCATCATAAGACCTGGTGCCCAGATGTTGTCTTATCTGTAAAAAGTTTTCTTCAACAGGCTGGTAGAAAGTATCGCTGTCGCCATAATCCATGGTGCGGTTTGCCGTTTCAGTCGTCTGGTGAAAGTCTGCAATCATGCGGGCGAATGAATCCATATGCTCGAGTTTGAGTCGACCGGCTGTGAGCATATTATCTAGTTGGGCTGACTGCGGGAACTGCGCCATTTTTACCGCATATTCGAACACGTGACCCGTACTCGATATCTTTGGTTTATCCTCAGTTCCGGCAATGCTGACAACGCCAAGATAGATAGCGGCAGCCAGTCTGCTATTAAGTTTTACTTCCAGCTCACAGAATTGTTTGCGTTTTTCGAGCGTGGAAAAATCGAGAAAACCGAAATTGACCGGTTTCTTTATTTTGTAAGCGAAGTCACCGGTCAAAATGACCCACGAAATGTGTGTTTCGATGAGTTCTATTTTTTTAACCGGATGGTCAAATGCATCAGGCCGCAATAAATTGTCTATGTTAATTATCATCGTTAAGCCGTTCTAGAAATATGTTTAGCTGGTGATGATAATATAGATCTATGCAGATTAATCGTACTTGTTGTCTGAATCTCTATAATTCAGTGCTTGTCTTGATGTTGATCAATTTTCCTGAAGAGCTGAAAAACAAGTGTCCACAGATGAACGCAGATGAACGCAGATAAAAACAAAGCATCATCGTGTAAACGATAGTGATTCCTACATGGACGTAGGTTATTAGGGCAACGCAGGAGCAGTTGCCGAAAGATCTTGACGTTTACAGGTACTACAAAGCATAAGATCCATCACTGCCGTGTCTGGATGACACTCAGTAACTAATAAAAGTTTTTATCTGTGTTCATCTGCGTTCATCTGTGGACAAAAATTTTAAGCTTTTCCAGCGACTATATAGAAATCGACAACAGACTTCTGCTATCACCATCTACTTGGGTTTTCTTGAAGAACCATCAATTTAAGCGCATTTCTATTATGTCGCGTATCGATATCGACAGATGTGCATTATCAGAGGGGTAATCACTAAGGTGTTACCAGGCATTTGCGAATAGCCAGGCGAGTTAATCCTGCTATATCATTGATGCCCAGTTTGCTTCTTAAGTGAGTGTAATGATGGCCGACCGTTTTAGGGCTCAGGTTAAGTAATTCGGCAATTTCGTTGACGGACTTACTTTCAGCGAGTAAAAGAAAAACTTCGAACTCTCTGGGTGACAAGGTAGATAATGGATCGCGGTCTTCGGCGTTTCTCGACTGTAGCAGGTAAGGCATCATCTCCTGGCCAACAAACAATGCGCCGCTTGCTATCTGACGGACCGCTTCGATCATAACCCGTGAAGCACTGCGTTTTGAGATATAACCGAGTACACCGAGATCCAGAGCTCGGGTAAGATAAACTTCATTTTCATAGACGCTAAAGACAAGTATTTTAGCTTCTTTATCTTTTGCCAGAATTTTCCGGCTGGCTTCAAGGCCATCGATGCCAGGCATGGAGATATCCATGATCAGTACATCAGGCTGGTGTTCGAAGAATAGCCGGTAAGCAGATTCTCCATCCTCGGCTTCAGCTACGACCGTTATGTCATTTGTGGCTTCCAGTAAACGACGATAACCTGCACGAACAACTTCGTGATCGTCAGCAAGTAATACACTTATGTTGCCCATATTTATGTTTCAGTCCTTGTTGTTATGAGGGATATGTATAGAAATTCGAAAGCCGTCATTGCGGGATGTTTCATAATAAAAAACACCATTTAACGCCTGGATGCGTTCACGCATACCGATGAGTCCAAGACCCAGATGTCGAGTTGGTAGTGTCGAGTCCATGCCATTGCCATCATCGCTGATGCTAAGGTGAACTTGATCTTTGTCTTTCTTTAACTTGATATCGACGTGTTCTGCATTCGCATGTTTTGTAATGTTTGTCAGGCATTCCTGAACGATGCGATAAATGGTTATGTTGGTACGTTCGCCAAGGTCAGACAGGTCGCCCTGAAAATAATGGATGCAGCTGGTTTTCGGGTTGCGTTTATTCCATGCCTTGACTTCATCTTTAATGGCTTCAACAAGTCCGAGATTATCCAGCATACTGGGGCGGAGTAGATGCATCATCGAATGTAGCAATACGCAACCTAACCAGTAACAGGACA
>CAWBXM010000058.1:0-26554 GCA_963792545.1 uncultured Gammaproteobacteria bacterium
CGAGTAATTTCATGGTGATCGACTGGTCGTCGTGATCATAGCATTCGTATTGCACGGCCGGACTTATCAATGAAAATAAGCACCCCCAACGCCTGTAATAATTGCCAGGACGCAGAAAACGGCAAGTTGGGCGAATACACAAATGCAGACATGGTACGGAATGGACTGGTCACCTGGCTGGCATTTCGGGGAAACGCTGTTTGATGCACGTCTAGGCAAACCTCAACTTGAGCAGGATCTCAACGCCATAGGTTTGACGCCTGATATTGCGGAGATCGCCAGGGCTACGGCAGTGACATTATTACCTGCTTATCCGGGCCCGTTGACGCCGATTGTTTTGCCGAAACTGCTGGCAGATGAATCAGCGATGGTCAGGTTAGCGGCTTTGAGTACGGTGGATGTTTTTCCTGTCGAACAACGTTGGAAGTTGGCAGGGAAACTACTGAAAGATCCCATACTAGCAGTCAGGATAGAGGCCGCGAGTGTATTATCGGTACTGCCCCGCGAAAGCTTAACGCCTGCACAACAGCAAGTACTGGATAAAGCCGCGCAAGAATATATTCAGGCGCAGCTCACTAATGCAGAGCTTCCACAATCGCATATCAATCTGGGTCTGTTATATTTGCAACAGGGTGATATGGAGAGAGCTGAACACGCCTATCAACAGGCGATTAAGCTTGATCCTGATTTCATCGCCGCTTATATTAATCTTTCAGATCTGTATCGGATACAGCAACAAAATGACAAGGTCGAAGCAAGCCTGATGAAGGCACGTGCGATCATCGGTGATAATGCAGTGGTGGAATATGCCCTGGGTTTACACTATATAAGGATCCATCAAATGCCAAAGGCATTGCAGGCGCTGGCTGAGGCAAGTCAACTACAGCCAGATAATGCGCGTTATGCTTATGTTTATGCCGTGGCATTAAATGGCAACGGTCAAGCGGAGCGAGCGATTAAAATTCTTCAGCAGGTGAATGAGCAGCATCCCTATGACAGTGATGTGTTGATAGCTTTGGTAACCTACAATAAGAACATGGGGCATCATAAAGCGGCAGAAGTTTATGCTGCTAAACTGATCGAACTGAATCCGCAATATGGCAGTATTGAGAATATTCTAGAAGGTATATGAGCTGCTGTTAACTCGGCTATTTTTAGCCAGAGAAGTTTGCAGTATTAAGTAAAGGACTGATTAGATACTCTATTTTTTTACAATTTTAAGCTGTGGCATACTTGGCTCAATAGCTATAGTATCTATCTCGACAACTTCATCATGGCATTCACCAGCAAGTAAATGCAGACCTTTACGATAAAATTCTTGAGCAGCAAAGGATTCATCCATGTGATCTTCAAGTAAGCGCGCCAGTTTCAAATAATTTTCAGGCATTGGGTTGATGGCAATGCTCGCTTCCAGATAGGTTCTCGCTTTTCCCCATAATGAAAGTGATATACATATTCTGCCCAGTGCAAGTAATAACCAGGCATTATGTTGATGATCTTTTAGCCAGTCCTCAGCCATCTCCAGTTGTTTGTTATCAGCTGCCACTTCCATTTCAGAATATAAAATGATGGTACTTTCCTGCCAGTTTTTATTTAAATAATGGCGTAGTGTTTTTTCTGCTTCGCCTGATGCATCTACGGCGATCAGCTGTTTTGCGTAATGTTCAACAACATCAGGCAAGATTTTTAAATGATGAGGTGTTTCTTTCCAGAAATCTATTAGTTGTTCACTGTTTTTGTTTTTTGCAATATTGGTGAGCTGTCCATTACAGACGAGAACTTCAAAACCCAGAAAACTTTCTGCTGACAGGTTGCCATTTTTTTTAAGTGCGGGCAGTATTTCTTTCAGGTTATCCCAGTCCTGTAGATGTTTATAGGTGTTAGCTAGTAGCGTTAAAACATAGGTGTGATTAATAGATAGTTTGTTTAACTGTGTAAGGGTTGCAAGCGCCTGCTCATTTTGATCATGTGCTAATTGTAATTCGGCTTTGGTCAGACCGATAGCAATATCAGCTTCTGGAGACTCTAGATGAGCTTTTCTTAAATAGTCATCTCGGCGTTCATACGCACCCAGTTGTTGTGCTGCGCGAGCAGCGGTTAAATAGATAAGCAAACGATTATCACTGTATTTAATTTGCTGCAACAGAACTTTTTCTGCTTGTTCAAAACGACCTTCAGCATATTCGATCAAACCTTGTGAGAGCGATAAGCGAGCTTTTTCTTCTAGCCGCTTTTGACGCCTGCTGCCAAAACCAATAACTGTATTAACTATTAGCTGCCAGCTTTTTATTAAAACTAGAACAAGAAATAAAATACATAAGATGGCGGCGCCAAACACAACTAGATTAGTTTCGAAGGTCAGTTCAGCAAAACGGAAACTGATGTGCCCGAGATCGTGGTGCTGAAACATGGTAAAGCCGACAATAGTAATTGCGGAGAGTAGCAATATATATAATAGTCGATTCATTTTAAGCACCTCTGTAAACATTAAGCAATACTCTATACATAGAGTATCGTATTATTGTAGAAAATTATAGTTAGACTCGGAGCTTGACGGGTGTATAAGAAACTACGGCAGAAAAGCGACATCTTCTATTAATGCCTTGATCATAGATTCATCCGTTGCATCCTGAGCTAAGATAATGGTTTTAAATCCGTGTTGCCGGGCTAGTATTTGAGCTCTTGGTGAGGGAACTATAAGCGGTATATCAATTAATAGACTGGGATCTTCCATTAATGTGATCAGGTTATCCAGACCTTCGTTACTGCTTATAGTTATGGCATCAAGTACATCGATCTGTTGTTCGGTCAAGGGTGAGTGGGGGGGGAGCTCGCGTTGATAAGTTTCAACGTAACGTATCTGGGCACCGCGGTTGACCAGGCTATCACCTAATAATGTACGGCCACCACTTCCCCTGAAAATCAAAATTCGATGACCTTCAATTTTTGGCATCTGGAAAAGAGGATGTTTTAAAAGAGACTCGCTGTTATATTCGCTAGCCTCAACATCGACATGTATATTCTGTTGCTGTAATGCTTGTGTAGTTTTATTACCAATAGAAACGATGGTGAAATGCTCAGGCAGTGCGGGGAAATATATCTGGCTTTGTTCTACAGCTGTTGGGCTTATAAAAATAGCCATGGTGAAGCGGTGTAGCTGTTCGCGCAGATGGCGCAGCTGTTGTATGTCAATTTCCTGTGGTGGCTGTATGTTAATGACCGGGTAGTGGATAACATTACCACCGGCCTGTTCTATCAGCAGACGCAAACGTTTTTCACGGCCATCAGGGCGCGTGATAAGAACGGTTTTGTTAGACAGAGGATTTGTCTGTTTCATTTATATCAATTTATTCAGCTAATGATCTACGGTGATTATTTTACCGTGGCCTGATTAATTCCAGCGTGTTTATTTTTTATTAGGTTGTTTTTTTTAGTTTTTTTCGAATTAGGGGTAAATGGCGACGACTGATCTCGAGTAAGTCATCAATCTCTTTAAAATTGATACAGGCATGACCGTCTTTGTTTTTAGTTAAGCCGTTTAACATCTGATGTGAAACCAACGCATTACGGTGAATTCGAATAAACTGAAAAGAGAACTCCTGTTCCAGGTTTTTTAGAGATTCTTCGATCAGATATTCCTGATCAGCGGTCCGTAGAGTGACATATTTTTGATCGGCCATAAAATAAATTATATCCTCAATCGGGATAAGCTCTAAGCTGCCGCGACATTTGACACAAATTTTTTCTCGTGCACCTTCGGTTTCATCTTCGCGAAGTTTACTCAACTGCGCTTTATTCATACGTTTTGCGGCATCCAGGGCGGCTGCAAGGCGGTTTTGTTTAATTGGTTTTAACAGATAATCAATGGCGTGGGTTTCAAATGCCTGCAAAGCATGTTCGCTGAATGCTGTAGTGAAAATAATCGCGGGAGGTTTATCCATACGATTGATATAACTAGCTGCTTCTATGCCATCCATGCCTGGCATACGAATGTCCATGAGAACGACATCAGGTTGTACTGCCTGTGTTTTTCGTAGCGCGTCCTCACCGGTTTCGGCCTCGCCGACAATATGGTAACCGTTGACTTCAGATAGCAGTTTTCTTAAGCGTTGTCGGGCAAGTTGTTCGTCATCAACTATTAAAACATTCATTTTAAATTCCAAAGAAATCTAAGGCAAAAGTGCTAAGCCAAAGGGATTATGAGCGAAACGGTGTAACTTTCTTTGGTGTCATTTATGGTGAATCCGCCTCTGTTTCCATAGAGCAGATTCAAACGTTGTTTTATATTCGCCTGTGCCATCTGATTGCCCTTTTTAGATGTAAAAGGACGATCTTTTGTCATCAGGGGGTTGCTAACGGATAACATCAGTTTGTTATCTATTTGTAGTGCAGAAATGAGTATTTTGCCACCTTTTTGGAGAGGTTCAATACCATGATATACCGCATTTTCAGCCAGTGGTTGAATGCAAAGCGAAGGAACCTCAGTATCAAGCAGGTTTGAGCCAATCTGCCACTCGATTTGCAGGCGCTCACCTAAGCGTAAAGTTTCGATGGCCAAATAGCTTTTGGTGAGCTCTATCTCGTCACCAAGGCGACTCATATTCTGTTCACTCAGGCTGGCGCGGAATAAATCGGAGAGATCTTCGATAGCAGTTTCAGCTAGTTTAGGTGAAATGGCGATTAAGCTGGCAATGGTATTCATGCTATTGAATAGAAAATGTGGGTGAATACGGGCGCGCAAGGCCTGAATTTCAGCACGACTTTGAGCCGCTAAATTATTACGCCATTGTTGCTGGATATAAAAGTAACGTAATAATAAAAAGTAAATGACGGCACTGATGGTCATAACACGGACAAGAAACAGGCCATTAAGCAAATCGTTGTCAACATCAAAAAAGAAAAAAGCGCGCGTCTGACTGGCCAGTAATGCCACCAGTAGGCTGATGCTCATCATCAGAAAAAAAGTAAGGCTCAAACAAAGGCTGGGTTTTTGTTTGTGTAACCAGTTACGGAGTGGACAGAGTATGGCGGTGATTAATAACGCTATCCATAACATTAATAATGAAGATATTGCCAGATAATCCCAAAACTGCATGCTGCTAGAAGCACTGGCAATGGCAAAGATAATCGCCAGAACTTCGGTGAGCAATATAACCACAAAAAGATTACGTGCCTCACAAAAGTTAGGTAGCAAACACGCGCTGAACTCGCTATGATTGCTGGCATTATTATTCGCAATGTTTTCAGTCATTTACAATAGATAGTCGAGAGAGTATGGAAAGCAAGCGGAAAGCAGACAAATTGCTTATTCCGGCATGAAAATCATGCGTCAGGCAGGGTTTGATATACTGCGAATAGAATTTAAATTTAATTAGATTATCCTGTCCCATATGGGCATATCAAAGATAGCCACAAAATAAACATTATGAGCAATAAAAAAGAGAATCATGCAGCCACTACAAACTCAGCATGGGGCGGCCGCTTTAGTGAACAGACGGATGAATTTGTAGAAGCATTTACAGCATCAGTGCAGTTTGACCAGCGTATGTACCGGCAGGATATCTCTGGCTCTCGTGCACACGCAAAAATGTTGAATAAAATAAACATATTAAGTGATGTCGATTTGAAAGCGGTTCTAGGTGGTCTGGACCAGGTCGAGCAGGAAATCAGTAGCGGCCAATTCGAGTGGTCCATTGCTCGTGAAGACGTGCATATGAATATAGAAGCCCGTCTGACAGCGCTGGTTGGTGACGCTGGTAAGCGCTTACATACCGGTCGTTCAAGAAATGATCAGGTGGCGACAGATATTCGTTTATATCTTCGCGAACAAATGGCGTCCATTATTAATGAAATACAACGTTTACAGCGAGGTGTAGTGAGTGTTGCTGAACGCGAAGTGGCATCTATCATGCCTGGTTTTACTCATTTGCAGGTAGCACAGCCGGTTACTTTCGGTCATCACCTAATGGCCTGGTACGAAATGTTAAAGCGCGATGCTTCACGTTTTGCTGACTGCCAACAGCGCATGAACCTGTCACCATTAGGCGCTGCCGCACTGGCAGGCACCAGCTATCCGATTGATCGAGAATTTACCGCCAGGGAAATGGGCTTTGACGCACCAACAGAAAATTCACTGGATTCGGTTAGTGATCGTGATTTCGCCATCGAATTCTGTTCCAGTGCTGCTATTTTACTGGTACATATGTCGCGTATGTCGGAAGAACTTGTTATGTGGTCTTCAGCACAATTTGATTTTATCGAATTGCCCGATCGTTTCTGTACCGGTTCATCCATTATGCCGCAAAAGAAAAACCCAGACGTGCCTGAGCTGGTGCGCGGAAAGACCGGTCGTGTAAATGGTAATTTGGTGAGCTTACTTACCTTGATGAAATCACAGCCACTGGCATACAATAAAGATAATCAGGAAGATAAAGAACCATTATTTGATACTGTCGACACGGTGTTGGGTTGTTTGCGTGCATTTGCCGACATGATACCGGCTATTATCTGCAAGCACGATAATATGTATGCAGCAGCAAAAAAAGGATTTTCAACAGCCACTGATCTAGCAGATTATCTGGTGCGCAAAGACCTGCCGTTTCGTGATGCCCATGAAGTGGTCGGTAAAGCCGTCGCTTTAGGCATTAGCGAGAAAAAAGATTTAAGCGAATTATCGCTAACAGAGTTACAGCAATTTTCAGATAAGATAACAGCCGATGTTTTTGATGTGCTGACGCTGGAAGGCTCGGTTGAGTCTCGTAATCACATCGGTGGAACGGCGCCTGCGCAGGTACAAAAAGCGATCGTCAGAGCACATGAGCACCTAGGTACGTAAATAACCATGGTTTGATTTGATCCATAACCCAAATTTGTAGAGAGTCTTTATGGTATTAACACATTTTGCACCGACAACAAACATGTTATGGAAGTACCTGGAAAGTGAAGGTATAGATCCAGCGCCATTGTATATAAAAGCAGGTATTCGACCAGAACTACTGAACGATGCGAATGCGCGAATCAGTACGGAGCGTGTTGATCATTTATGGGAGCTGACAGCAGCTATTATAACAGACCCCTGTTTTACTATAAAAATGGTCGAGTTCTGGCATCCTTCTTACATCGGGGCTTTAGGTTATTCCTGGCTAGCCAGTTCAACATTGCGTCAAGCTTTGAATCGAATGGTACGTTATATCCATGTTGTTAGTGAAAGAATAAATCTGGAAATAAATGATACGCCTGCAGGTTTGAAGGTAAGTGTTGATCCGGAAGGCTCAAAGTTTATCCTGCCACAGCATCATGATTTAGTGCTTGTAGTAATAATGCGTATGTGCCGTTTTAATTATGGTGAAGAACTTAAAGCGACAGAAGTTAAACTGGCACGACAGGAACTCGTATGTGCCGATAAACTAAGGAGCTATTTTGGTCCGGAAATTCAATTTGATGCTGAGCATACCAGTATAACCATCGCCAGAGCAGACGCAGATCTTGAGCTAGCTTCAGCCAATAAACAAATAGCGCTAATGCACGATGAGATGTTGATGAGGTATCTTGTTGAGATTAAAAAAGGTGATATCGTGAAACAGGTACAATCCATTATTCTAAATAATCTTCCTGATGGCCAGGTTAGCGATAAACTGGTCGCTAGAGAATTAAACTTAAGTGAGCGTAGTATGCAGCGCCGTTTAAAAGAACATAAAACAACGTTTCGGTATTTATTAGACGGTGTTCGAGAAATGGTAGCGAAACAGTATATTGAAAATCCGAAGAACCGAATGAGTGACATCGCATTTTTAATCGGATTTTCTGAACAGAGCGCTTTTTCGCGAGCGTTCAAAAAATGGACAGGTAAGTCGCCAGTCGATTACAGAAACTCTTTAAATTAATTTTGTTGCTGCTGAGTCTGCTCAAGCAGCAGAGCTAATAACCAGATAGCCTGCGCGGTTGCATGATAATCGGCGTCTTCATTTTGTAGTTTTGGATACCTGCTGGTAAATCCGAAAGCTTTATTATTACCCAGGCGTATTAGCGGATGTAGATCATCCCAACTGCCATCATCATTTTGTGCCTGTAATATATTTTTAATCCAGATGGGTTTAACTTTTTCGTAAGCACCGGTATCAACTAGCATCAGCACACGCTGTATATAAGCATCAACGACGCGGAAGTCCCAGGTTAATTCAGTAATTACCGTACTTTGTAATTCTTCTATAGTTGTATTTACCGTTGCATCGTAACCGCACTGATATCGTTGCATAAAACGCAACCCCATCAACTGGTGTGTTATACAGCGCGGATGTAGAAAGTGTAACGAGCAAAATTCAGGGTGCATCTGATTTTGAATAGTCGGTTCACTGGCAAGTTCATCATCACAGCTTAAGGCGTAGAAGAAAAAAATCTGATAATCCTGAAGCTGTCTAAGTGCACTGATATCCGGTACACGTGGTCGATAAAACTTATCGAACATGGGTGTTGATAAGTTAGGCGGCTGTGAGTCGATATGTTCTTTTTTGTAAGTGTTGTAAATGTTTTTTAAGGTTTTGTCATCTGTTGCTATCGATGCCTGGTTGATCATCCACCACAGGATAGGGTTCTGGATATGTTCAATGTGTTGATAGTTTGTGTTCAGCCACGAAACGGCTTTATCGAAGTGTGGTTGAACGTCTGCTGGGGGGACGGGATCAATAGTTTTATTATTTTGCCAAATCTGCCAGAAAAAGAGGACAAGTAATAACAGTAGCAAAAGTAATAAGCTGACTGAAGCTTTCTTAGCAATAGCTGGCATTATGACTTTAGTTCAGTGTTCAATATGCTTACTACCTGATTGACGGCATTACGAAATGCTTCGAGTGTTTGTTCAGGAACATTCGCCGAGCCATTACGCGCGATAATTTCTATGCTCTCTGCTTTTTCAGCCAGACCAAAAGCGCCAATACTACCGCAGGCACTTTTCATTTTATGTGAGACATTAAAAAGCGTTTCTGCATCGTTATGCTCTATGGCTACTTCAACATTATTTAATTGTTCGGGCAGAGTTTGTAAGCAAAGGGTGATAATGTCTTTGAAGCTATCGCCCATGAGTTCTTTCATTTCAGAGAATGCAGCAGCATCCATTGCAGTTTGGGACATGATGTACCTTATATTTTTTAAGAGTCTTTATTTAAGCGAGAGTGACTATCACCGACCAGCACCGCTTCAGGAACACTGATTTTTAGTGTAGAAACAATGTCACCGTAAACACCGGGCACCGCCTTAAATGAAACCCATAAGGTATTGAGTTTCATATCAACATTCGCGAACAAAATCTGTTCATTGAACTGTCGAAGTGCACAGTCTATATTAGCCAGTGTGTCTTTAATATACTGCTCGGGTTTTGTTTTAAGTTTGGGGATAATCATTAATAGGTCACTTACCGGCCCGCCTTCTTTATCACGTGTTGGTGCCAGCTTCCATAAAGGTTCTGCTGGTTCGATAGTGACACTGATTTTTAAATCTGTTTTATCCATGCGTAACGGCCCGGTTAGTTTGTGACCTGATCAATCAGATGCATGGTTATATAGAGCCATAACATTAGAGAGTGTCTAGATAATAGCTAAAGTGACAGGCAAAGGCGACTGTTTTAAACTAATTAATTTAGATCACTCTTACACCTGACATTATAGAACCTCGCTAAGCCATTGACGAATATGGTGAACTTCCTCCTGACAAACGGCGTGGCCCATATCGTATTCATACCATAAAACCGGAATATCGTTTGCCTCCAGCTGTTCCATGCATGCTCTGCCACTGTCATACGAAACCACTTCATCCTGTCTGCCATGGGCAATAAAAACAGATGTTTCAGGCATGTGTTCACTTATCTCATCGCTCAAACTGTCCGGTAGAGCAAGGTAGGTGGAAAGCGCCATAATACCGGCAAGCGGTCTAGGGTAGCGACAGCCACAATGTAAAGCGATGGCGCCACCCTGTGAAAAACCGGCAACAACAATTCGTGTCGAGTCGATACCGCTGGCTTCCTGCTCTTCACAGAGTTGCTTTAAAATGGCAGAAGAGTCTTTTATGCCGGCCTCATCTTCTTGCTCAATAATGCTGAGACTTTTGATGTCATACCAGCCCGGCATCTGGTAACCCTGATTGATGGTTATGGGGCGGACGGGCGCGTGGGGAAAAATGAAGCGTACCGCATAGTGTGAAGGCAGTTGCAATTGATCAATAATCGGGACGAAGTCATTGCCATCGGCGCCAAGCCCATGTAACCAGATAACGGCGGCATCCGGCTGTTCTCCTGTTTCGATAATGATGGAATCAAGTTCAGACATGATTTTTTAATTTCAGTAGTTTATTAAATATAGGTTTCGTTGTTAATCGAATATTGTAATAATAATGATTAGTCAATAATACAGGTTTTAATCTGTAAAGGTTTAGTTGAACAATATGAAAACTTTAGTCATTTTAGCGATCATAGTATTGTCTTCCTGTGGCAGGCAGGGTGATCTGTATCTGCCTGACGAAGATACAAATAAACCAACACCTCAAACCAGCAATTAGTCATAAGCTGCAAACCTAAATAGAACTAACAGATAGAGTTATGGATTCTTTTAATTATAAAGATGGCCGGTTATGGGCGGAAAATGTAGACATAAGCGCCCATATCGAAGAGTGGGGTACTCCTTGTTACGTGTATTCACGTACCACGCTCGAGCGTCACTGGCAGGCCTTTGATTCTGCTCTTGGTACGCAGCCGCATCTGGTGTGTTATGCGGTAAAAGCTAACTCAAACCTGGCGGTATTAAATGTGCTGGCAAAACTGGGTTCGGGTTTTGATATCGTTTCATTAGGTGAGCTCGAGCGTGTGTTACGCGCTGGTGGCAGCGCGGATAAAATTGTTTTTTCAGGTGTCGGTAAAACCGCCGAAGAAATGGCCCGTGGGTTAGATGTGGGGATTCGTTGTTTTAATGTGGAGTCACAGGCAGAGCTGTTATTGCTGGAACAGGTGGCGGCTGAAAAAGGTGTGCAGGCACCCGTTTCTTTACGAGTAAACCCAGATGTGGATGCAAAAACACATCCCTACATTTCAACCGGTTTAAAAGACAATAAATTTGGCATCGCTATCGACGACGCCTTTGAGGTATATCAGTGGATAACCGGTTCGCCACACCTTAAAGTCGAAGGCGTGGATTGCCATATTGGTTCACAGCTGACAGAGGTCAAACCTTTTGTTGATGCTCTTGATCGCGTACTGGCACTAGTCGACCGGCTGGCAGAAGAAAAAATACATCTGCATCATCTTGATCTAGGGGGTGGTCTGGGTATTCGCTATAAAGATGAGACGCCACCACTGCCAAAAGAACAGATGGCTGCAATATTGCAGCGATTACAAGGCCGGGAGTTTGAGATACTTATCGAGCCCGGACGTGCCATTTCGGGTAATGCAGGCATCTTGTTAACCCGCGTTCAGTATCTAAAGCATAACGAAGATAAAAAATTTGCCATTATTGATGCTGCAATGAATGACTTAATGCGCCCGGCCCTGTATCAGGCCTGGCAGGCAATTGTTCCGGTAGTCGAAAACTCCGAATCGAAGTCAGAAACATATGATGTAGTCGGTCCAATCTGTGAGACTGGAGACTTTCTGGGTAAAGATCGGACGTTGGCGATTGAGCAGGGAGATCTACTTGCAGTATTATCGGCCGGTGCTTATGGGTTCAGCATGAGCTCAAATTATAATTCACGACCACGCGTTGCAGAGATAATGGTAGATGGAGATAGCTATCAGGTCGTGCGACAACGTGAAACTATAGAGCAGCTTTTAGCAAACGAGAGCATTCTCAATACATGATGATGGTTATGATAGGAATATGAGTGCACAGCCAGCATACAATAATCGCTATGACCTTGAGCAGCAGGCAACCTTGTTGTTTGATGAAGCAGAGATTCCACTAAATAGTGATGAATGGCAGCAGCTTGGCCAGCTACTAGCGAATAGCATCTATGAGCATATTATTGGCGGCGACGCCAACGAGAGCCATTCGGTGTGGGTGAGTAGATATTTTAATGATGTGAAATCACCTAAAGCGCTGAATGCGCTGTCGGATGATGTGGCCTCAATCGTGATGAGCCCGAAAATGCGACATTTTTACCGGCAGTTCACCGGTACAGACAAATTGTGTTTACGCCGCTGCCAGGCCAACCGTCTACAAAAAGGCGATTATATTGGCCTACATAAAGACCAGGATAGTAGTTCGGACTATTTTGCTACCGTGGTTTTTCATTTTGACAATAAATACAGTGGTGGTTATTTTCGAACGGCAGATTCAACACACGCTTTGCATTCGCATGAGCAAAAAAAATATAAACCACAGGGCAGGATGGCATTGGTAAATAATTGCAGTATTCCCCATCAGGTCACCAAGGTTGAGAGCGGTGTACGCTTAACATTAGCCTGTTTTCTATCGACGTCGTTCGCCGCAAACCAAAGCGAACCGGCCGCTTTTAAAATTAATAAAAACTGAAAATTAGATCTGAGCATATAAAACTGGTCGTTTTTGTACGGTCAAAAACTTTAAAAGCAATTCACCACAGAGGCACGGAGGACACAGAGTTTTACTTTGTTAGCTGCGTCTACGGCGTTGTTAACAATAGAGCTTTTTTCTCTGTGTCCTCCGTGCCTCTGTGGTGAAAGGCTTTTGCTGTTGTTTTGGAACTCGTACATTTGGCCAGGATTCCTCTATCACACTAATACTTTCCAAACGGGTATGGCAAGCGGGCATATTATTATATCAAAGCATTTTAAGCTGTTCGATAATGACCTCAGGCTCCAGACGTCTGGTGTAATCCATATCGACATGTGCATAATGAATTTTGCCTGTCTGGTCAATAATATAGGTCGCCGGTATCGGTAATTCGAAACTGTCATCGGCATTGTGGCCTGGGATATCTATTTGCCATGCTTCATAGATCGGGCGCAGTGGTTGCGGTAAGGTAAAAACTAGCCCGCATTCTTTTGCCAGCTTATTGCCTATGTCACTTAATACTTCAAAATCAAGTTGTGATTGACTGACCTGATCTAAAGATTTGTTCGGGGTTTGAGGTGAGATAGCGATCAGCTGAGCGCCTGCGGCATTAATGTCTGCGAGCCGCTGCTGTAAAGCATTTATTTCCAGATTGCAGTAAGGGCACCATGCTCCTCGATAAAAGCTGACAACGAGAGGGCCGTTTGCCAGTAGTGCGTGAGAATCATGAGATTCATTATTCGCATCGGGTAAACTAAAGGCAGGGAATAAATCACCGGTATTTTTTGCTGACTCAGCCAGGCCGCTGGTTATCAATGTCTGTAGCTCAGCCATCATCGTATTTAAAGTGTGTTCAGGAATGGTCGGTATCATTTCTGCCTGAAAGGCCTGAATTTTTTCGGCGAGTTCTGTTGCGCTCATCTTAGTCTCCATATATAGTTAGACGAATGACTTATAATAGCATGAAGTGATGAATAAGCAACAAAACCCATTGCTATCATAGCGCTCGACAAGGTATGCTCAAATAACCTGGTAACGCACTGTTTTAAAAGAATAGTTGTAGGTGAGATAAAGTTTAAATGGAAATCAGTTTTACAAAAATGCATGGTTTAGGTAATGATTTTGTTGTTATCGATGCTATTTCTCAGTCAATAAACTTATCCAAAGAGCAGATTATTGCGCTTGCCGACCGCCATTTTGGTATAGGTTGTGATCAGCTGTTGCTGGTCGAAAAACCTACTACTGCGCAGGCCGAATTTCGTTATCGTATTTTTAACGCAGATGGCGGTGAAGTCGAGCAGTGTGGCAATGGCGCGCGATGTTTTGCTTTGTTTGTTCGCCAGCAAGGGTTGACGACGAATACTAAAATTACTGTTGAGACGGCGGGTGGTTTAATCGAACTACAGGTGATTGCTAACGATGATTCAGATGACCTGGTTACAGTAGACATGGGGGTGCCAAATTTTCAGCCGCAAAGTTTGCCATTTCTGGCTGAAAATCAGGCAGAAAGTTACAATCTTATGGTGAACGGTACTGAATATGCTATAGGTGCAGTATCAATGGGAAATCCACACGCTGTTATGCGGGTCGACGATCTTGATAAGACGGATATAGAAACTTTGGGAATGGCGATACAACGCCATGAACTATTCCCAAACCGGGTCAATGCAGGTTTTATGCAGATCATCAATCGTGATGAAATCCGATTACGGGTTTTTGAGCGCGGTGCTGGAGAAACGCAGGCATGCGGTACCGGTGCCTGTGCAGCCGTAGCTGTCGGTCGTGCCTCAGGGCAGTTAGATGAGCGAGTTACCGTGCACCTCAGAGGGGGAGATTTATCCATACAATGGCAGGGTGAAGATCAGGACTTATTAATGACCGGGCCCGCTACAACGGTTTTTCAGGGGAAAATAAATTGTGAATAAAACAGAAACACTAGAACAAGAATTAAACAATGAAGAAGTGCCAAGTGAAAAAGAGCAGCAATTAGCTACCGATTTGCAGCTAATTAGCTTATTGCGGGATAACCCCGATATATTAGACCGTCATCCAGAATTATTACCTGTACTTGAAGTGTCGCATAATAGCGGCGGAGCAGTCTCATTGATCGAGCGACAGGTGAACGTGTTGCGCCAACAGATTAAAACTCAGGAAAAACAACTACTCGAGTTAGTCGACGTGGCGCGTGATAATGACCGATTAGCAGATATTCGTCACCGGCTGGCCGTTGATCTGTTGGCTTCGCACGACGTCGCAGATGTTATCAATATCGTACTGGACGCATTTAAAACGGCGTTGAATGCGGACCACGCGGTGATTAAACTGTTTAGTGAAGATGAAAATCTATTAGAGCAGGCACCTGACCTGTATGTGGATAAGAATGACGAAGCATTAAGTGCATTCAAAACCATGATGCAGCACAAAAATACAGTTTGCGGCAAATCAACCGAAGAACAAAAAGCCTATCTGTTTGATGAGCAGGCAAGTAGCATAAAGTCAGTTGCCATCATCCCATTGGTTGCTGGTGCGAATTTAGGCCTGGTCGGCCTGGGCGCAAATGATATGGCGCGATTTAGTTCATCCATGGGCACCGACTTTCTCTCACAGATCGGCGAGTTAATAAGTGCCTCACTTGCGGTTCATCTCGAACATTAATAATACATGACGTTCTCAGTGCAACCTGGAGGCGTTATAAAAGAAGACCTGCAACGTTTTTTTAACTACCTGCAGTCAGAACGACGATATTCTGTACACACGGTTTCAGCCTATCGTCGTGATATAAATCATTTTCTACAAACATGTGCGCTGAGCGAAGCGCAGGCAATAAACTGGGATGAAATAAAGCAGGCCGATATCAGGCGCTGTGTTGCAACACTTCACCGACAGGGTTTATCTGGTAAAAGTCTGCAGCGCTGGTTATCCTCGATCCGAAGTTTATACAACTATCTGTGCCGATTTAAACGTGCAACAAATAATCCTGCAATAGGCATTCCCGCGCCAAAAGCTGCAAAACGGTTACCTAATACTTTAAATGTCGATGAAATAAATCAACTGCTACGACCAGCAGTAAGTAGCGGCACGCCGGGCAAGGATGAGTTGTCGGTTCGCGATATCGCAATGATGGAACTGATGTATGCCTGTGGCTTACGTTTATCTGAATTAAGCAGCCTCGACCTGCAGGATATCGACTGGCAGCAACAAAGTATTCTGGTTACCGGTAAAGGCCAAAAACAACGACGTGTACCATTCGGCAATAAAGCAAAAGACGCTTTGAATACCTGGATAAAACAACGAGACATGATGTCAGCTGAAAAAGAAATGGCTGTATTTGTTAGTCAACGCGGCACACGTTTAAGCAATAGCAGTATTCAGAAAAGATTGAAAAAGATGGCTTTAACACAGGGCTTGAACACGAATGTATATCCGCATATGCTGCGCCATTCTTTTGCATCCCATATCCTGGAGTCATCAAATGACTTACGTGCTGTGCAGGAATTGCTGGGGCACGCCAACTTAAGTACAACACAGATTTATACCCATCTTGATTTCAAACACCTGGCCGGCGTTTATGATAGCGCGCATCCGCGAGCTAGAAAAAAATAGCTAGCTCTACACGTCTGTTTAAGGGCGCAAAAAATGTATCTGAGCTGCGTAGTTGTTTTATAATGGCGACCTTCGTAGTCAATAATTGTTTGTAATAAACCCCTGAGATAATAATGTTAATTACTCTATCGCCATCTAAAGGTCAGGATTTTGAAACCGCAAGCCCGTCTAAAAAATACAGCCGCCCTGCTGACCTGAAGGAATCAGAATTACTCATTAAAGAACTAAAAAAAATTAAAAGTAAAAAGTTACAGGAGATGATGGCGATCAGTGAGAATATCGCAAATCTTAACGTCGAGCGATTTAAAACTTTCAATACCCCGTTCACTACAAAAAATGCCAAACAGGCAATTTTTGCATTCAAAGGTGATGTGTACGGTGGTTTTGATCTAGAAAAATATAAAGAAGATGATTACGACTACGCGCAAGATCACTTAAGGATACTGTCTGGATTGTACGGCTGTCTGCGCCCGTTAGATTTAATTCAGCCCTACCGTTTAGAGATGAAAACTAAATTAAAAAATGAACGAGGAGAAAATCTTTATCAGTTCTGGAATGAGCACATTACCGACAGCATCAACAAAGAATTAATAAAACAGAAAGAACCCGTACTCGTCAATCTTGCATCAAACGAATATTTCAAAGCAGTTAAACCAAAACTACTCGAAGGCCGTTTATTAAATATCAACTTTAAAGAAACTAAAGATGGTAAAACGCGTATCGTTGCCATTTTTGCCAAACGCGCCCGCGGCATGATGGCGGATTATCTGATACGAAACCGTATAGAAAGCCCCGAAGATATTAAAAAATTCAAAGCAGGTGGTTATAAGTTTGCTCAATCACTGTCAGATGATAAGCAATGGACATTTGAGCGGCCTCAGCCGTAATGTAAGACTGTCTTTAATATAATAAGCAGCAGGGCTAAGTCCTTTTTTTGACGCCGGGCCTTTTGTCTGCGAAGTAACCCCATCATAGTGTAAAATTCACTGTTTTCTAATGTAAGCTAATAATGCAGGTTACTAATCACCTGTAATACGTATCTTTAGATCAGGAGTTTAAAAGTGGAAACATTTCACGGTACAACTATCTTAACCGTCCGCCGTGCAGGTAAAGTGGTTGTTGGGGGCGATGGTCAGGTAACTTTAGGTAATACCGTGATGAAAGGTAATGCCACCAAGGTCAGAAAGGTTTATGACGACAAAGTCATCGTCGGATTTGCTGGTGCCACCGCTGATGCCTTTACGTTGCTGGAGCGGTTTGAAGCCATGCTGGAGCGTTACAGCGGGCAATTAAAGCGCGCGGCTGTTGAGCTGGCGAAAGACTGGCGTACTGACCGGGTGCTACGAAAATTAGAAGCCATGTTGATCGTTGCGGATGCCGAGGCAACTCTACTGGTTTCGGGTACGGGCGATGTTATTGAAGCGGTCGATGACCTGATTGCCATTGGCTCAGGCGGCATGTATGCACAATCTGCCGCACGAGCGTTATTTAACAATACAGATCTCTCTGCAAGAGAAATTGTTGATAAAGGCCTGGAAATAGCGGGCGACATCTGTATTTATACGAATCACTCCCGCACGCTTGAAGAAATTTAATGGTTTTAACCACAATTGGCATCAATATAGAGAATTTTAGAGAAGGTTGTATTTTATGTCTGAAATGACACCAAGAGAAATTGTACACGAACTGGACAAACATATTGTTGGCCAAAACGATGCTAAACGCGCAGTGGCCATCGCATTGCGCAACCGTTGGCGTCGCATGCAGGTGGATGCATCGCTGCGCGATGAGATTACGCCGAAAAATATCCTGATGATTGGCCCGACAGGGGTGGGTAAAACGGAGATCGCACGCCGTCTGGCGCATTTGGCTAACGCACCATTTGTAAAAGTAGAAGCAACTAAATTCACCGAAGTTGGCTATGTCGGTAGAGAAGTTGATTCGATAATACGCGATCTTGTCGATATGTCTGTAAAAACCACGCGTGAGCACGAAATAGCTAAAGTACGCCATTTAGCCGAAGATGCTGCTGAAAAACGCATATTAAATGTTTTGTTGCCACCAGCCAGAAACGAGTTTGGTGAGCCGGAAGAGGATAAAGAAAATACAACCCGCCAGAAGTTTCGTGAAAAATTGCGTAATGGCGAACTCGATGACAAAGAGATTGAACTGGAAATATCTGCGGCCCCTATCGGCGTAGAGATTATGGCGCCACCGGGTATGGAAGAGATGACCTCGCAGCTTCAGGGCATGTTTCAGAATATGGGCGGTGATAAGAAAAAAACCAGTAAGATGCTTATATCCCGAGCACGCAAGGTTATTCTCGAAGAAGAGGCTGGTAAGCTGCTCAAAGAAGAAGATATTAAAACGCGCGCCGTCGAGAATGCGGAACAAAACGGTATCGTGTTTATCGATGAGATAGACAAGGTGGCAAAACGTGCTGATAGTGGCGGTGGTGCAGATGTGTCACGAGAAGGGGTGCAACGCGATTTATTACCGCTAGTCGAAGGCTGTACGGTTTCAACAAAGTACGGCATGGTAAATACGGACCATATTTTATTTATTGCATCGGGTGCTTTTCATCTGACCAAACCCAGCGACCTGATTCCTGAATTACAGGGACGGCTGCCAATACGCGTCGAACTCACAGCATTAAACGCCAAAGATTTTGAACGCATATTAACCGAACCAGACGCTGCACTAACGGTGCAGTATAAAGCGCTAATGGCAACTGAGGGATTAACTATTAACTTTACCGATGATGGTGTAAAACAGATTGCACAATCAGCCTTTACTGTTAATGAAAACGCGGAGAACATCGGCGCGCGGCGATTGCATACTATTATGGAACGTCTGCTTGAAGATATCTCATTTACAGCGCCGGATAGATCAGGTGAAACCGTTTCCATCGATGCTCAACAGGTTAATGATAGTCTCGGTAAACTGATCGAGAACGAAGACCTCAGCCGTTACATCCTGTAAAAAAACTATAGCCAGAATTATTAGAGACAATTATGACAAAACCAGTAAATATCAACCTGCATCAAAAAAGTCGTATTTTAGAAATTGAATATGAAGATGGCTCGCACTTTAAACTGCCATGTGAATATCTGCGTGTATATTCGCCATCAGCAGAAGTTACCGGGCATGGTCCAGGACAGGAAGTTCTGCAGTTAAACAAAGAAGAAGTAACTATTGATGCAATAGAAGCACAGGGTAATTATGCGCTAAAGTTTATCTTTGATGACAAGCACGATACTGGATTATACACCTGGGATTATCTGTATGAGCTGGGTTCAAAATACGAAGAGAAATGGCAGGACTATCTGGACAGGTTGAAAGCCGCAGGTCACGAACGCAGGAAAGTAGATTAAAGTTTTTTCAATAGATGAACGCCGACGAACGCAGATAAAGCATGACAAAAAAAGAAACACATTTCGGATATAAAACCGTCGACGAGAACACCAAAGAAAGTTTAGTCGCTGGTGTGTTTGATTCAGTCGCCAGTAAATATGACATCATGAATGATGTCATGTCTTTTGGCGTACACCGCATCTGGAAAAAGATAGCCATGCAACATACCGGTTTAAAACCGGGTGATACAGCATTGGATGTTGCCGGTGGTACTGGCGATCTGACCATGCAGATGTCAGATCAGGTTGGCCCCACCGGCAAAGTTATTATCTCTGACATTAACGGCACCATGCTGGAAGAAGGACGTAAACGTCTGCTTGATAAGGGTTACGCTGGCAATATTGATTTTGTTGAAGCCAACGCCGAAGACCTGCCTTTCGAAGATAATAGCTTTAACTGTATTACCATCGCGTTTGGTTTGCGTAACGTGACACATCAGCTTGCTGCATTACGATCGATGTATCGTGTGTTAAAACCTGGTGGCCGTCTGTTAGTTCTGGAGTTTTCGAAACCAGTAATGCCAGGGCTTGATAAAGTATATGATTTTTACTCCTTTAATATCCTGCCCAAGATGGGGAAACTTATTGCCAATGATGAAGAGAGTTATCGTTATCTGGCGGAATCCATCCGTATGCATCCCGATCAGGAAACCTTAAAACAAATGATGATTGAGGCGGGGTTTGAGCGATGTACCTACCATAATATGACAGGCGGCATTGTGGCACTACACAAAGGTTTCAAACTTTAGCCATATGTTAATACTCGAATCAGTTATCAATCGCTACCTGGCGCTAGATCCTGAAACGCTGGAAAAATTAGCGACATTAAGCGGTAAGGTTATAAAGCTGGAATTGATCGGTATTGATAAAACACTTTATATGCTGCCCAATGAAACGGGCATGCAGGTTATGACGAAGTGTGATGAGGCCGCAGATACCGTATTACGTGGCACGCCGATGTCATTATTTAAAATGGGAATGGTTTCTAACGTAGCAAGTTTATTGTTAACGGGCGAGGTCGAAATCAGCGGTGACACAAAGCTGGGCCACCAGTTTAAAAATATTTTTTCTTCGATGGATATTGATTGGTCAGAGCCACTTGCAAATATCATGGGAGATGGTCTCGCTTATCAGGTTAGTCAATCAGGTAAACAATTCGGTAGCTGGGGAAAAGACACAATAAAATCTGTGGCCACAAGTTTTAGTGAATACCTGCAGGAAGAAAGCCGGGATGTGGTTACCGAAACAGAGCTTGATATGTTTTATAAGCAGGTAGACCAGTTAAGAGACAATGTTGACCGCCTTCAAGCAAGAGTCACATCGATCGCAAATCTGCGATCAAACAGCAACCAGAAATAAATGTGTAACTAAAATGCCAATTTTAAGCCCGGGTCAATTTATACGAATGTTGCGCATTAACTGGGTGTTGATGTTACATGGTCTTGATGACATCGTTTTTACCACCCACCTGTTTCGACCATTTCGTTTTATCATTTATATATTTCCCTGGAACTGGTTTCGACGTAAACGTAAACCACGCGCCGTACGTATGCGCGAAGCGCTGGAAGACCTGGGTCCGATCTTCATTAAATTTGGCCAGATGCTATCAACACGCCGGGATCTATTAGCGGATGATATCGCCGATGAGCTACAACGACTACAGGATGACGTACCTGCGTTTCCAGGCAAGCAAGCCACCACCATTATCGAAAAAGCGTTTGGTAAGACGGTTACCGAACTGTTTGAAACTTTTGACGAGCAGCCGTTAGCATCGGCATCGATCGCACAGGTACATGCGGCAGTTCTAAAAACGGGTGAAGACGTTGTCGTAAAAGTATTGCGTCCAGACATCATGCCTGTGATCAAGCGTGATATCTCACTGTTATATATTATCGCTGAACTGGCGGCAAAATATTCATCACAACTGCGACGTTTACGACCGGTCGAAGTTGTAGAAGAATATGAAAAAACCATACTCGATGAGCTTGACCTTATGCGGGAAGCGGCAAACGCTAGCCAGTTACGCCGCAATTTTGATGGATCGAGTGATCTATATGTGCCGGAGATACATTGGGATTTTGTACGTAAAAATGTCCTGGTGATGGAAAGGGTCTATGGAACATCGATACGGGATATAGAATCGCTGAAGGCACAGGGCACTGACATGAAACGCCTGGCTGCCCTGGGTGTAGAGATATTTTTCACACAGGTGTTTAGCCATAACTTTTTTCACGCAGATATGCATCCAGGAAATATATTTGTTGATACTGAAGATCCCGGTAAGCCAAAATATGTCGCTGTAGATTTCGGCATCATGGGAACATTGAGCCAGACAGATAAGCGGTATCTGGCAGAGAACTTTCTGGCCTTTTTTCAGCGCGATTATTATAAGGTTGCCAAGTTACATGTCGAATCTGGCTGGGTACCATCACATACCCGTGTTGATGAATTCGAGTCTGCGATCCGCAGTGTGTGTGAGCCAATCTTCGAGAAGCCACTGAAAGAAATTTCTTTTGGGCAGTTGTTATTGCGTTTATTCCAGACTGCACGCCGTTTTAATATGGAAGTACAGCCACAGCTGGTACTGCTGCAAAAAACACTATTGAATATCGAAGGTCTCGGTCGACAGTTATATCCGGACCTGGACCTGTGGAAAACAGCAAAACCTTTTCTTGAGCGCTGGATGGAAGAGCAGGTTGGCGCTCGCGCGATGTTGCGTAACCTGAAAGATGACCTGCCATATATAATAGAAAAAATGCCGGAGATGCCAGGACTTATATACAAAAGTTTAAAAGCTTATTCTGATGGTGAGTTTGAGTTAAAGCAGGTTAGAGAGATCGAAAAAATACGTGAACAGTTAAGTCGCAACCATCAGCGCAGTCTATTGACGATGATTGGTAGCAGCCTGTTCATCGGTGCTACGATTATCTATGCGCTGACAACGACACCACTAGTTCCTGGTGCACCGGTACTGGCATGGGTATTCGGTTTGACGGGTGCTCTTCTAGTGGCGCTGGGGCTAAAGAAATAGGGCTAACGAATAAGGGATCAAAGCGCTAGCCTAAAACAGTACGGCACTTTTCTAGCTGGCAGAAATAATTTGACTAGAACAAAATCACCTGAAAATATTATGGAAAAATAGGGTAAGCGTGAGCCTGAAAAAAAAGATCGTATTGCTGTTGTATGCATTGGTTTTTGTCAGTGTCGATGTCTTTGCTGTTGATCCCCGACTAGACTGGAAGACCATCGAGAGCGAGCACCTCTATGTGCATTATGCTGAGGGCAATAAAGATTTTGCGGAACGGGCAACTGCTATCGCAGAAGCTGCCCACCAGCGCCTGACAGAAGAACTTAACTGGCAGCCCGAAGAAAAGACCCATGTCATCCTTAGCGACGAAACCGATCAGCCCAATGGTTACGCAACACCTATATTTTTCAACCGTACCGTTTTATATCTGGCGCCACCCACCAGTGTAAATACGCTGGAAGATTTTGATGACTGGTTTAGCACCTTAATCTTTCATGAATACACTCATATCATTCACCTGGATAAAAGTTCAGGTTCGCCTGAGTATCTACGAAAAATATTCGGCCGATTTCTATTTCTGTTTCCCAATCTATTTCAGCCATCATGGGTTACCGAAGGTTTAGCAACGTATAAAGAAACCGACACAGATCGAGGTGTTGGCCGTGGCCAGGCCACCATGTTTGATTCCATGATGCGAGAGGAGCTGGTCAATGGCCTGCAGTCCATAAACCACGTCAACTTGCCAGTGAGTACCTGGCCAGCAGGCACCACCCGTTATCTTTATGGTGTGTATTTTATCGAGTTCATCGCCGACAGATATGGTGAAGATAAAATTCTTCAATGGATAGAGGGTTATAGCAATAATCTGATTCCGTTCATGATTAATACTAACGCCAAAAAAACACTGGGCGACAATCTTATCCCGCTGTGGAAAGAATATCAGCAATGGCTATCTGATAAGTTCCAGCCGCAGATCGATGCCATAACTGCTAAAGGAATAAAAGCCGGTAAACAATTTTCACAGGCAGCCTATCGTACTGATTCAGTGGTGGCGACGGCTGAAAAAAATGGTGATGGTGTTTATTATGTGCGTAATGGTGGATACAAACGTGCAACTCTGATGTATGTCGATGCACAGGGTAATAGTGAAGAGCTGGTCAGTTTAAATAATGGCGCAAGCCTGACTGTTCATCCGCAGTCGGGTTTATTGTTAACACAGGCAGAGTTCTGTAATAACTACGCGATATACAGTGATATCTATCTGTACGATAAAGAAAATGATGAGCTAAAGAGGCTGACACAATGCGGCCGTTATCTGTATGTAAGCTGGTTCCCCGATGGTAAGCAGATGGTTGCGGTACATAATGACGCGGGCCATTTTGAACTACAGCTACTTGATGATAAGGCCTTATTAAAAAAAGTTTTGTGGAAGGCAGAACAGGGTGAGATTATCGGGCAGATAGATGTTTCTCCCGACGCCAGGAATATAGTGGCATCAATCTGGCGAAAAACTGATGGCTGGAATATCGAGTTATTCAATATTGAGAAGGAACGCTGGGAAAAAATAACCACAGGCGTAAGTATCGCCACAAACCCGGGATACAATGCAGCAGGTGATATTTTGTTCAGCCTGGAAAGGGACGGTGTCTATAATCTACAGCGCTATAATCCGAGCACTAAAAAAGTTGAGCAATTGACCAATTTGATCGGCGGTGCTTTTGAATCTTCTCAGGCGAGTGTTGACGGTGCTATCTACTACTCCGGATATAGTGCAAAAGGTTATGCCATCTACAAGATGGATGATGACTCTGCTTTCGAAGAAACACCCGCGTTTAATAATGACAAGTTACAGTTAATTGAATACCCGGTAACAAGCTATCAAACTCATGACTATTCTGCATTATCGAACATCTCGCCACGCTGGTGGTTTCCAACTTTTTACACTACTGATCAGCGCACAGAATGGGGCCTGACTACAGCCGGTAATGACGCCCTGGATATTCATAGATATTCAGTTTCGGTAAGTTATGATACTCAGCTAAATGAACCAGCAGGCCAGATTTATTATTCTTATGCTGATCGTTTATTCCTTTCAGTTAGACGAGAGAACGATATATATCTTGATGCAGACGGTGATTTTGACAGGGTATCAAAACGTGACAAAGCCAGTGCTGTATGGGCATTTCCAGATAACTATGTGCAGAGACAAACAAATATTTTATTAAATGCAACATACGATAAATCAGGTGATAAAGTACTGGTATCAGGTGCGGCGCCAGTAAGTGATTTTAAAGATAACCTGCTGGGTATCGGTTTTCTATATAATTCAGCAAACATCAATCCACTGTCGATAAGTCTGATTGATGGAATGGACTTGCGCCTGGTGGCTGAGGACAGTAATGCTTTAGGCTCTGATTATAGCGGGCAGGTATATACGTTAGACTGGCGACAGTATATCCGCACCGGCAGAGAGAGCGTATTTGCGCTACGATTTGTGCAGGGCTGGGGTACCGAGCAGCCACGCCCGTTTGAACTCGGTGGCGAAGGCCCGAATATTAATGCGGCCAATATTTTATTTGGTGTCAGCGGAGAAGCAGTTTTTGATGTGCGCAAATACGCGTTGCGTGGTTATCAGGAAGGTTTGCCGCAATTACGAGGTCGTCGTACACGATTATTGACCGGCGAATGGCGTTTTCCGTTACAGCGTATCGAAGACGGTATTATGGCGCCACCGGTTGGTATCATGCAATGGTTCGGTACCGTGTTTGCTGAAACCGGAAGTGCCTATCAGAATTCGGCAGACAAATATTACAGCGATGCCGGTTTAGAAGTTACCTTAGATCTGGCGCTATTTTACAATGTGATTTTGCGCACACGGATAGGTTATGCCCACGGATTTGACAGTGAGATTGGCGATGACCGTGTCTATGTGAAGATTGGCAGCAGTTTTTAAGTTATGCATTATCAGATGTGCACAGTACAATGAGAGCTCAGACTAACCATAAAAAATAATAAGCATCCAATGACTTTAGCGATAATCTAGAATAACGATGAATACAGAGACAGCCGACAAAGCATTTCAACAGGTGATCGATGAGGCTACTAGCGCCGATATCTCTCACATATTAAATGAGCTGAATGATGCGCAGCGACAGGCAGTAACGGCAGTGCCGGAGCATATGCTGGTATTGGCCGGTGCCGGCAGTGGTAAAACCAGGGTACTGGTTCACCGTATCGCCTGGTTGAATCAGGTAGAGGGTATATCGCCATATAATATCTTTGCAGTAACCTTTACCAACAAAGCCGCTGCCGAAATGCGTCACCGGGTGGAGAAACTTCAGGGCATGCCGGTCGCGGGCATGTGGGTTGGAACATTTCATGGCCTGGCACATCGTATGCTGCGAAACCACTGGAAAGAAGCGGGGTTACCACAGAGTTTTCAAATACTTGATTCTGATGACCAGTACCGTATGGTAAGGCGAATTTTAAAGACATTGGAATTAGATGAAGCAAAATGGCCACCAAAACAGGCGCAGGCATTTATCAATACACGAAAAGATGAAGGCAAGCGCCCAGCACATATCGATACCTCACGTAACCCACTCTACGAACAGTTAGTTAGAATATATAGCGCATATGAGGTGGCTTGCGAAAGGGCTGGTGTTATCGACTTTGCAGAATTGCTGCTACGCACACTTGAGCTTGTGCGTGATAACGAATCGTTACAAACGCATTATCAAAAGCGGTTCAAACATATCCTGGTCGATGAGTTTCAGGATACCAATACGATCCAGTATGCACTGATCCAACTGTTTGCCGGCACGGCTAACAAAGTGTTTATCGTCGGTGATGATGACCAGGCGATATATGGCTGGCGTGGCGCGCGGGTAGAAAACATCCAGCGTTTTCAAAAACATTTTCCGACCGCTGAAGTTATTCGCTTAGAACAAAACTACCGTTCTACCACCACCATTCTCTCTGCAGCAAATGCAGCAATACAT
>CAWBXM010000059.1:0-4541 GCA_963792545.1 uncultured Gammaproteobacteria bacterium
AAATAATCATGAGTAGAACGACAGTAGCGGTACATAAATTCAGTTCCTGCGATGGCTGTCAGCTTGCCCTGCTTAATCTTGGCGAACCGCTGCTGGTATTGAGCCAGTTAATCGACATCAAACATTTTGCCGAGGCCGGACCGATCGATGAAGACGCCAAAGTTGATATCGCGATCATCGAAGGCAGTGTGTCCACCTCTGAAGATGCCGAGCGGCTGCAAAAAATTAGGCGTAACAGCACTTATGTAATGACCATCGGTGCCTGCGCCACGTCAGGTGGAATACAGGCATTACGTAATATGGCCAACACCAGTCAGTGGATCGCGGATATCTATGCAAAACCATCCGTTATCGATAGCCTGGATAATAGCACCGCGATCAAAGACCATATCAAAGTCGACCTCGAACTGTGGGGTTGCCCGATCAACAAAAAACAAATTCTCACTGCGATTCGTGCATTGTTATTTGGCGTACTACCCAAAGAAGAAAACGACAAAGTCTGTATGGAGTGTAAACGCCAGCAAACGGTTTGCGTGATGGTTACTAAAAATGAGCCCTGCATGGGGCCGGTCACCCGCACCGGCTGTGGCGCTTTATGTCCGCATGTCGGCAGAGATTGTTACGGTTGTTATGGACCGGCAGAAAATCCTAACACACACGCCATGGCAAACCGTTTACACGGTTTAGGGCTGGTCGACGACGAAGTCGCTCAGCGCTTTTTATTCATCAATAGTTGTGCCGAGCCTTTTCATAAAGAAGGCAGCCACTGGAAGCCCTGATCATGTCGACAGAAACCATCAAAATAAATGTACCGGTACTGGCGCGTGTCGAGGGTGAAGGCGCACTTGAGCTGTGCATAGAGAATAAACAGATCACAGATCTTAAATTGCGAATTTTTGAACCGCCGCGTTATTTCGAAAAATTTCTCGAAGACCGATACTACTACGATGTTCCCGATACCGTTGCACGTATCTGCGGCATCTGCCCTGTCGCCTACCAGATGAGTGCAGTACACGCGATCGAATCCATTTTTTCTGTCACCACCACACCATGGATTCGTGCGATGCGCCGCCTGTTTTATTGCGGCGAGTGGATACAGAGCCATAGCCTGCATATTCATCTGTTAGCTGCACCTGATTTTCTCGGCTTTAATAGCGTTATCGAAATGTCTACTCAATACGGCGCTGAAGTTCGACGTGGACTAAAATTGCAGGCATTAGGCAATGAGCTGGTCGCCCTGTTCGGTGCGCGTTCGGTGCATCCAGTTGGGACAAAAATAGGCGGCTTCAGCAAAGCCCCAGATCAACAATCGGTAAACGATTTACTGCAACGTATTTCTGCTGCCAGACAGGACGCCATCGATCTAGTTCGATGGCTGGACACGATCGAGTTGCCAGATGATGAACAGGAATTTATTTCGGTAGCGTTACACCACGACGATGAATACCCCTTTAACGAAGGCCGTCTGATCAGCGATGCTGGACTCGATATCGCTATCAGTGAATTTGAAAATCATTTTAAAGAAATGCATATTGATCACAGCACCGCGCTGCACTGTTTATTAGATGGCAAACCTTACCTGGTTGGCCCATTAGCCCGCATCAACTTAAATGCGGAGCAATTACCCGATGAAGTAAAAACTCTAATGCGAGGCCTGAGAGTACAGTTCCCTTCGAAAAATATGTTTCACAGCATTATTGCGCGTGCGCTTGAAATATTCTTTTGCATAATAGAGGCAGAAAAACTGCTGCTGGGGTATGAAAGAGCCGATCAGGCATGTATGACCTTCGAAGCTAAAGCAGGAACCGGTTATGGCTGCACCGAAGCGCCTCGTGGTTTTCTATGGCACCGCTATGATATGGATGAAAAAGGCCGTGTCAAAAAAGCGGTCATCGTGCCACCGACCAGTCAGAACCAGCCACGTATCGAACAGGATTTACAAAACTCGCTGATCAACTTTGGTCTCGATAAACCAAAAGACGAATTAAGATTACATGCCGAAAAAGTCATCCGTAATTACGATCCATGTATTTCCTGTGCGACACATTTTCTCGACTTAGAGCTGATCCGTGATGGCATAACTGAAGAGAACAATAAGAAATCAGCAATCACCACATTTGCCAACATCGATTTGACCAGAACCGCCATTATCGGAATTGGTTCGCCACATGAAGGCGATGATCTCGGTTGGAAAGTAGTCGATAGGTTATTAGACAGCACGTCGATTTTATTACTAAAACAGAAAGGACTGGGCCTGTTTAAACTGGACCGCCCGGGCCTTAGCCTGGTCGAAAGCATCAAACCTTACGATCATGTTCTTATTATTGATGCGATAAAACCCGATGCAGCACAGCCATCGCTGATCTGCCTTGATGCCCGTCAGTTGATATCGGCGTCGAGCCAGATCTCTAGCCATGAAACAGGATTGATTGAGACAGTAGCATTACTAAAATCTTTGCAGATGTTACCGAAACAGCTTGTTGTCGTTGGCGTGTCTGATATTAACAACGAAGTCATCGAACAGATAATAAATCTGTTCTAAGTTACTTCATTTTCAATTTTATATACCACTTCGAGTAAAGCATCCGCGCCTATTGCAGGGGAATAATAAAAACCCTGAACAACATCGCAACCTAGCAGCTCAAGTTGCGTTAATACTTTTTCATTTTCTACTCCTTCAGCAACAACGCTATGCCCCAGGTTATGCGCCAGCTCGATAACAGAACGAATGATGCTTGTGTCTTCTGCATTAGCTAACATATCAAGCACGAAACTTCTGTCGATCTTTACTGCTTGAATCGGCAACTTTTTAAGATACCTTAATGACGAGAAACCGGTGCCAAAACCATCGATCACATACTTCATCTGTTTCAGCACTGGATGTTTCAGCACTTCGATAATCTGTTCAGGATTAGACATGATGGCAGTTTCGCCAATCTCCACGATTAGCATGGATGGATCGACATCATGTTTTTCGCACAGTGAAGCAATATAATCAGCTAATTTTGGATTTAACAGGTCTCGTGCCGACAGGTTGATGGCAACCTTGATGTCAGCACCCTGTGCCCGCCATGTTGCGATTTGACTGATCGACTTTGCAATCACCCATTTACTGATCAGCCGTATCAGGTCACTGGATTCTGCCAGTGCAATAAATTCTTCTGGTGGAATGTTGCCACGTTGTGGATGCAATGCCGATGCGCCAAGCCTGCTGGTTCAGGTGATACGTGACGCCGGAACACCGGATATTGCGCGAGCATCGGCTGTCGGGCTGCTGTCGAACTATCTTGACCAGACGGCATTTGACGCCATACTGGCAGGGCATCACAGACAGTGATGCGTTGGTGCGGATGGCCAGTGTTGGCGCGATGGAAGGCTTGCAGCCTGCATTGCTGGTGCAGACTGTATTACCGTTACTCGATGATCCGGTAAAATCGGTGCGCATCGAAGCAGCGAGGGTGCTGGCGGGGATACCCGATGGCCAGTTGCAGCATGATCAGCTGGCAAGCTATGAAAGGGCGGCGGAAGAATATATCGAATCGCAAATGGTGAATGCTGATCGGCCGATGGCGCAGCTCAATCTCGGCAACCACTATATCGCCAGGCAAAATCTGGACATGGCGGAATCCAGCTATCGAAAGGCAATAGCGCTGGATTCGAGTTTTGTCGCTGCCTACGTCAATCTCGCAGACCTGTATCGAAGTCAACGCAAGGATGGTAAGGCACATGATGTACTGCTAGAAGCGAAAAACGCGGCACCCGATAATGCTGGTGTGCATCATTCTCTTGGCCTGTTACTGATCAGGCGGCAGCAGCCTGAAAAGGCAGTCAGCGAGCTCGCAACGGCCGCCGAACTGGCGCCTGATAACGCACGCTACATCTATGTCTACGCCGTTGCCCTTGATTCAACCGGCGAGTCCGGAAAGGCAATCGACTTGCTGCAGTCGGCGCATGATCGCTTTCCACAGGATGCCGATATATTGAACGCGCTCGTCGCGTACCATCGCAAGGCAGGGAACATGTCTGCTGCCGAGCGTTACATGAAAAAGCTGCGGAAACTGAACTGATCGGCTGCCGTCTCGAAACGAGCAAAACGGGGCCGGCGAAATGAGGGTCCGAAACGCGAAACGGGGTCAGGTCTTTGATTTGCGAAACGCGAAACGGGGTCAGGTCTTTGATTTGTGATGGGCGGCCTGATAGCTTCCTGAAGCAGGCTAACAAGGATGGACATTATGGCAAGGCCGTTAAGACACGGATCCGCCGGAGCGCTGTGTCCTGTCACCTCATACAAATTGGGCTATGCCCGTGCTTGTAGGAGTTTAATCAGTGACTCGACAGGAATTCCAAAACCGTTGGTAGCGCTGTTCACTACCAGCCCCCAGTCGTTTAAAGAATGAGTGCCAGCCCGTTCTCGGATCTAGTCTATTGCCTGGACTCGAGTCCTATGAGGCGGACAACGAATTATTGGACATGGTATTTTTCATGGTATTCTCACTAGCATCAACAATTAAGCTATTGATATTAAGGGGTAAAAAATGCTC
>CAWBXM010000060.1:0-22617 GCA_963792545.1 uncultured Gammaproteobacteria bacterium
GCAGCATGGGGCATTCAGCTGGTTTGAGCTGATGACCACGGATGTTGAAGGTGCCAAAAAATTTTACACCCAGCTGTTCGGATGGGAAACCGAGGATATGCCCATGGAGAACATGTCTTACACCATCACAAAAATTGGTGACGAAGGCGTCGGCGGAATTATGCCGATGCCGCCGGAAGCTGAAGGCGTTCCGCCGCACTGGGGTGTTTACGTCACCGTAGATGATGTTGACGCCACTGCCGGAAAGGCCGAGGAATTGGGCGGTAAAATCCATGTGCCGCCGACCGATATTCCCAATGTCGGCCGGTTTTGTGTGATTCAAGATCCCCAGGGATCCGTAATTTCAGCCATTACATACGCGATGGATGATTGAGCCCGGAGGTTCAATCATGGATCATTCGTTATCGGAACCAGAACTAAATCGAATTGCCCTGCCTGTTGACCGGTTTCGGGATAATGTTGGGTGGCCAGGGTCTTGAAATCGCTTGCCGATACTCGGATGTGGATATGGGGCGGCCGGCCGATATAGCCGGGGGGGAAGTTGCTTTCAAAGCGGTAGGCCCCGGCGTCGTCCGAGTATATGGTGGCGCGGTGATCGTCATCGTAGTCCCCCGCTGGATTTGTCAACCACAATTCTATCCCGGCATCTGGAATCGGCGCACAATTTGCTGAGGACTTGACCACCCCCTTTAGCACATACCCCTTTCCAACGCTTGCGCGCACAGGCGCACCCGCTTTGTAAAACGGTCCCAAAGAATCCGGTGGGGTTGGTTTGCATTGCGGGCCGGCAGTTTGCAATTGGGACAGGAGCATACGTTCTTGTCCCGGCATCAGTTTCGACGGGCCCATAAAAAAGATCGCGTAGGCGACACCCATGATGAGTATTGAATATATTGTTTTTCTCATGTTCTTAAACTACGCATGAATGACTAATTTTCAATCGGATAAAAATCAAAATAGGGGACGTTCTTCACATTTCCACTTTCATGGAAAATGATAAGACTTTTCCTCTTTAAGCCTCTCTCCCCGCTCTACTGACTGCGTGATGGCTGCAACTGATAGCTTAAGTCTCTTCGCTAATGAAGTCATACTCACACCCAGATCCCTAACAGCCCAATAACAAAGTAGGCTTCGTGCCTCGACAATGTGCCTGTATTTACCCGCAGACCAAACCACCGAAACATCTATTTCCAACAATTTAGCCACATGAGCAGCTAACTTATCCAAATCCCAGCCTTGGCTCTTTAGAAGAGATTTTCTCTCAAACGCCTCACCTGATTCCTGTAATATCTGTTCTACAAAATCACCTTCGCCCAAGATTCGCTCATCTCCCTTGACAAACACTTTTGCCCTGCGCATCTCCATAAGATTCAACCATCCGCCCACGCTCCGAACCAATCCCCCTCCTGTAAGCTCAGGTCGTTTACCCATCGAAACCCCTTCTTTTATGAAATAATGATACCTGGATCGGGCCTGTTTAACTCCCTTTCCAAACCATCCCAATACATATTCAGTGTCTTGCCATTCGTTTTTAACCATTCCCATTAATGTGCTATGCCCTGAGTAGGGGTATTTATCAAGTGCTCCTATCCCATTGACCAAATTGGCTCGTAATGGGTTTAGATGAATATAACGGACCAACTCCTGAAAATAGCGATCCTCTTGGCAAAGGATGGATTTATAGCGATTCTGGAACAGATGACCATAACGGGCGTGTCTGCGATTAAAGTACATGGCATATCCTGTTAACAGACGCCGCATAACAGTGGAAATTGGGAAGGTCCCTGTCCGAAGAAAAAGATGAAAATGGTTCGGAATAATCGCCCAAGCGTAGCAAGTCGTTTCGGTGCCAGAAAGAATATCTCCGAGGCGGATTAAAAACTCTTTGCAATCCTTTTTGTCCTCAAAGATTTTACGTCTTTCGTTCCCCCTTGCAATAATATGATGCAGCGCCCCCGGGGTATCTAATCGTGACTGTCTTGGCATGTAAGACCACTATCATAGTCAAACCAACTTCGCAATCAAAATATGAAAATGTGAAGAACGTCCCCCACTGGTTTCCGCTGCGTCAAATTCCCGACATTCCCTGCAAAACAAACTCGGTTTTCCTGCACCGGCCGCTGTGATCAACCGTGGATCACGCTGGGGTCGAATTGAACAACGACTTGAAATAATATAATAAAATCGATTTTGTGATGGTTCTTTCTGTTTAACACCTTCTCTTAGATTTCCCTGGATGCTTAATCCGTGGCCTGGAACATTATTTGCACGATTTACTTTTGTTGTTTTCAAGATATATTGCCATGGCCAAAAAGAAGCCCAAAAATAGATCGCAAATTCTGCCGGCCGACCGGCTCAAAGTTATCCCGGTCAGCCGGTATAATTCCGCGGGATGGAAAATCCTGATTCCGGCACTCATGGCGATCGCGGTTTTCGGCATCTACTCCAACACATTGCAAAATCCATTTGTTCTGGATGATCTGAGCAACATTCAGCAGAATTCCCATATTCGGATAACCCGGCTTAACTTCGAAGCGCTCAAACAGGCCGGATTTGAAAGCCCGCTGTCCAATCGACCGGCGGCCTATGTCAGTTTTGCGCTTAACTACTATTTTCATCAACTCGATGTTGCCGGTTATCACATTTTAAACATTTTGATCCACCTCGCCTGTGGCCTATTTTTCTATTTTCTGATCAAAACCACTCTCAACAGCCCTGCGCTGCGCAGCCGATCTCAGCCATATGCCTGGGTGCCCTTTTTGACAACGCTGATCTGGCTGGTTCATCCGATCCAGACCCAATCGGTAACCTATTTGGTTCAGCGAATGAACAGCCTGGCTGCCATGTTTTATGTGCTGTCGGTTCTGCTGTATGCCAGGGCGCGCCAGTCGGAGCAAAATTTAACCCGCTACGCCGGCTTTGCCGGCTGCATCATCTCAGGGCTATTCGCCCTGGGATCAAAAGAGATCGCGGCAACCCTGCCGGCTTTTATATTTCTATACGAATGGTATTTTCAGCAGGATTTTAGCTGGATCTGGCTGAAACGACGCATTGCGCCGATTGCAGCTGTATTGGCCATTTTTACCCTGCTGGCATTGTTTTATTTAGATTTTCAGCCCCTCGACAGAATATTAAATTCCTATGCCGCCCGTGATTTCACGCTAGTCCAAAGAGTACTGACCGAGTTTCGCGTGGTATTTTTTTATATGAGTTTGATTCTGCTGCCGCACCCATCCCGCTTGAACCTGGATCATCATTTTCCGGTATCGCATTCCCTGCTGGATCCGGTTACCACGATCTTCGCCATCGGATTCATCACCGGGATGGTGGTATTGGCCTTCTATACCGCCAGACGGCAACGGCTGATATCTTTTTGCATTCTCTGGTATCTGGGCAATTTGGTCATAGAGTCTTCAGTGATCGGCCTTGAAATTATTTTCGAGCATCGCAATTACTTGCCATCGATGTTTTTCATCCTGATGATCGTGATGCTGTTGTCGCGGATCCACCGCCCGCCCTGGCTGAAGGCCGGCGCCCTGGCCACGATTGTGGTGGTTTTCGGCTTCTGGACTTTTGAAAGAAATGACGTCTGGCGCAACAGCGTATCACTGTGGCAGGACTGCGCCGTAAAATCGCCCCAAAAGGCACGCCCCCGCAACAATCTTGCCGTTGCACTGGTTCGACGGGGAAATATTGATGAAGCCATCAGCAACTATCGCAAGGCACTGCAAATTGAGCCGAATTATGCCGAGGCCCATTTCAACCTGGCGACGGCCCTGCGGCGGCAGGGGAAATTTGATGATGCCGTTTACCACTATCGGGAAATGCTGCGGTTAAATCCTGATCACCGCGGCACCCACAACGGCCTTGGTGCCGTGTTACACGAGCAGGGGAAGATCGATCAAGCCGTATTGCACTATGCCGAAGCGCTGCGCCTGGATCCGGAATATTCAAAGGCACACTATAACATGGGAGTGGCCTTAAACATCCAGGGGAAAACGGACCGGGCCGTTTCCCATTTTAAGGAAGCGCTGCGCCTGGAACCCCGCCACAGCGGCGTTCACTATCAACTGGCAACAGCCCTAAATCATGCCGGAAAACTGCAGGAAGCCGTTTCTCATTTTCAGGCAGCCCTGGATTTGAAACCCAACCATGCCGAAGCCTGCTACGGTTTGGCAAACGCCCGCTACAAGCAGGGCCGGGTGCAGGAAGCCGCGGATCACTACAATAGAGCCCTGACGCTAAAACCCAATTACGCCCAAGCCCATAATGATCTGGGCGTGCTGCTTTATCACCGGGGCCGGCTCCAGGAAGCGGTTGCACACTATACCCGGGCCTTGAGCATCAAGCCGGACTATGCCGAAGCCCATAACAATTTAGGGGCGGCCCTGGATGAGCTTGGCCGGACCGAGGAGGGGATTTATCATTACCGGGAGGCGCTGCGGCTAAAACCGGATTATGCCGGCGTCCACAATAACCTGGGAGTGGCCCTGGCAATCCAGGGCAATCTTGATGAGGCCCTGGAGCATTTTAGCGAGGCCGTGCGAATCAGGCCGGATGATGCCGAGGCCCACAGCAACCGGGCCAATGCGCTGGCCAGTCTGGGAAGATACGAAGAGGCGACCCAACATTATCACGCGGCTCTGGAGATAAATCCCAACGATGCCGAGGTGCGCCGCAATCTGGAAAAAGCCCTGAAACGGATGAGGAAATAGGAATCATCGAATGCCTAATTGGAGTAGAATCCATAATATCTGATCCGCCTCCGGCGGACTCGCCTTTATTAGGGATGTGGGTCGTCAATTGGGTTCACCCTGTTAAATAGGTGACTTCAACATGGGGTAATTGCTGAAACCAATGGGTCTAGACCAACGAAGGGATTCCAAGATTCCATTCATTTAACAGGGCAGGCCAATCCATCGCATCGAATGCTTTGCGGGTCTTACCGTCCTTTTAAATGATTGCCGGTAACCTTCGACCGTCAGCGTTGTGAAATGGGGAAAGGCCAATATTTGTTCTGCGGTCAAGACGGATTCTTTGGCTAAAATTCCAGCCAGCTTGCGAGCGATTTCTTCTTTAGCCTCTCCCATCTTTAGAGCCGTTAGGGCGGCCTCGGCACACTGACTTTCATTATTGAAAGCGATGTCAATAATCCCGGATGCCCCGGCGGCAGCCTGGCCGTGAGAAAAAAATAACATGGCGGGATCGATTTGCCGCACTTTGTCAATGCTTTGTACAATCAATTCCGGGTCCGAGCCCGGTACGCATGCCGGCATTCTGGTTTTTGTTTCAACAAAATATCCTCCCAGCGCATCTCCGCAAAATAATCCCCGGGTCTTTGAGTCCATAAAGCACAGATGATTGGGATCGTGGCCGGGCGTATGGATGACCTCCAGCGTTCTTTCCCCCAGGTCGATGCCGCCCCCATCTTCCACCAGCACAAATCTTTCTGCGGCAATGGCAAGCATTCCGCCAAAGCGCTCATCCGCGTCATCGCCAAAAACGAGTCTTCTGCTTTCCAGCAACCGATCAATTATTGACTGGTCGGCCAGGAGCCGGGCGGCTTTGGGGTGGGCCACCACCCGGGCCTGGGGCAGCTGCTGCGCTAAGTGGCCGGCCCCGCCGGCATGGTCCGAGTGTACGTGGGTTGGGATGATATAGGCAAGCTTTTTTATATCATAGTCCAGGCGTCCCGCCGCATCTAAAATGTCAGGGATTTGAACGGAACTGCCGACCTCGACCAGGGCCGTTTTAGCGTCTACGATAAGATAAACCGTGCACAGCGGAAAATTTTCATGCCCCTTGCCTGCGGGCTTTATCTCATAAATTTTGTCCGCGACTTCAGAAATCAGCGCCATGTTCCCCTCCATTGTGATTGACAGCCGAAGAGTTGGAGGACGGCAACCAGTGGTTTCACCGTAAATTTTATTCCTATACAGCCATATAAAATTTGATATTCCAAGTCAAAGTTTAAAATTGCTCTAATATTTATCAAGGGCTGTTTCGAAATATGAATTAAACCTTGCAGCGCTCAAAATGTTGAATTATACCGCTTTAAACAGAAGAAAGATCAGAGTACAACTCCAATGGGTTCAATGACACCAATGAAATGAGAATGAAGCTCTGAGGCCGAATGCCGCAAGGCCTATAAGTTTAAGGAGGATAGCGATAAATAGCTTTCAAGCCTCCCGGCTTTAAGCATTATTTAAAAGGAGTTAACCTATATTATGACAACTACCCTCACCGTGGATGAGTTGAAAAAGTTTGCGGAAACGTTTGTGGCCCAGGAACCGGGCCGGCTGGGAGCCGACAGTTGGTGGCAGACCCCGTTGCTGGCGACGGCCACCGTTGATTCACGTTTCGATCAATTGCCGCGGATTGCGGCCGATGACCACATGCTCCCCAAAGATTTACTGCCGGGTGCCCGGTCGGTAATCGTATTTTATATTCCGTTTAAGAAAGAGCTGGTAAAAGAAAACCGCAAAGGCAATCGGCCCTGCCGCAACTGGGGCCTGGCTTATGTCCAAACCAACGATTTGATTGGTCGGCTGACCCGGGCCCTGGGTGATCAGTTAGCTGAGAAAGGATTCAAATCGGGCCTGACTCCGGCGACCCACAATTTCGATGAAGCTAAATTAATGGCGCGCTGGTCCCACAAACACCTTGGGCATCTGGCAGGCCTCGGACGGTTCGGGGTCCACCACATGCTGATTACACCTGCGGGTTGCACCGGGCGTCTGGGAAGCCTGGTGAGCGAGGCGGATCTGGGAGATCATGCGCTGATAGAAACCCAGGAGGCCTGCCTGTTCAAAGCCGGCAAAGAGTGCGGTCAATGCATCAAGGCCTGCCCGGTGGAGGCCCTCAGCGAGGAAGGTTTTGAAAGACGGCTTTGCTGGGATCGACTTAATGAAAACCGGCGGGTTCTGGCATATTTTGATGATCTTCCCGAATCAACCGACGTATGCGGCAAGTGTGTTGCTTTGATGCCGTGCAGCTTTAAAAATCCCGTGGCGGCTTATGAGCAGGATAGAATCAAAAATAGATAATAGCCCCGGTCATAGCAGGACAACCTTCTCCCGGGGTATGGCCGCCGCATGGCCCATTTGTTTGGGGTATATACCCATCGGCCTGGCATTCGGGACAGAACTCAACTTCAACTCGTCGATTAAAAGAACGGCCTTTCTCGGTACCGTCTAAGCCACCGGTATTTAAGCCCTTTGCCGCTACTACTGATCTGGTTGTTGCTTAATGCCAATCGAGCCTGCACTTCAAGTGACGTATTGTGCACGGGCTTTTGATAAATTTACGTGATCACCATATATACGTTTTTCAGCATCGGCTAACGGTAAATCATCTGTGTGGCCAACAAAACGTATCACCACATTTCCTTTATCATTTAAATTATTCAGAGTCTCACGAATCTGGCGCACAAATTCTCATCCGGTACACCCGCCTGTCCTGCTTCAGTTCGTAATGCTTTAACCAGGTGCTGTAAACGTGCACGGCGCGCATTACCTTTTTTATAACTTAATTTACAAACGGTTTCCTTGCGACAAACTTTTAATCGATTGATATTTTTTGCAGGCACAATGATTTCTTTCGTCACTGCCTTTTCGGTAATCTCGTCATACCAGACCTGAACTTCTACGCGACGGTTTTTGCGTTTACCTGCTTCGGTATTATTGCTGGCAATCGGCTGGGCATCACCAACACCGTCGAATGAGACACCATCCGGTGGTAAATCCAGCTCACGTTGAAAATATTCCGCTGTTTCCTGGGCACGATATTTTGACAGGCCAATATTATTAATATATTTAGCGCGCAATTCGGGACTTAACTTATCAGAGTCACTGTGACCGATGAAATGTAAACGCACATTGCTGCGATTTTTCATTTCAGCCAGTACATCACGTAATTTTTCGATAAAACTATCTGGAATATCGACATCACCCGAGTTGCAACGAAATGAAGATACATCATGATGCTTCATTATTTTTCACCTAAAAGATACCACAAACTTTATTTATATAAATAATTATAGACGTATTCATAGTGTATGGATGAGATTATGTGTAACCATTTGTAGCTTTTCGTCATGAGAAATTTATGGACCCCATCAGGAAACAGTTGGGGTTGTTTCCTAAGGTGTTGAAACAGACGAACAATTTAATATTACACGCAACCACAAGGGCGACACTCGATTGATTCTAATTTAACAGTTAATTATTATATTCTCAACAATTGACCTGTATCAAAACACGCTAATAAACCAGTTCATTCTAATGCTCTCATGATAGACCATAGATTCGATTTGAAAAAGATGTCAGATGCTGATCTGCAGACATAGGTAACTGTAAATAAATGTTATATGCAGTGATTTATAAGACATAAAATCAATCCGTTATCTGCTGGAAAATACGTAAATAAATATCCGGGTAACGTTACGTAGCATCCTCTCCTTTCCAGCTTTTTGGAAATTTACCGCTTAAGATATAGGCGAATGCTATTACTTCTGCTACTGCACGATATAGATTTTCAGGAATGTTATCGTCTATATCCAACTGTGCTAGTATTTCTACTAATTCATTATCCTGCTGTATAAATACTCCGTTTTCTTTAGCGATTTGAATGATTTTTTTCGCGACTTCGCCAGTACCCGTAGCACATACTGTTGGTGTACTGTCGCCATCATATTCCAGTGCTACTGCTATTGGCTTTGCATTATTCATGCTATCTCATTCAGTAAACTGACACTTGGATTAACAAAAGGTTTATCTTCTATGTGACCGCTTGTCACTGATATATTGTTGACATGTAACCCAGCATCTACCAGGCCAGTTTCTAATAAGGGCAACAACAGCTTTATCTTATCTGCAGTTTTCGAATGTTCTGCGTAAAAAACTGTAGAAACTTTATTGTCTGTGATAAATATTTTCGATTGCACACTTCCCAGCGTTTTAAAATTAAAATCGAGTGTAACTTTCCAGCTCTCTTTATCTTTTTCACTATTTTCATCTTGCTGCTGAATACGAAAATTTATATCAAATTGCTGAATGTTGTCTTTGAAAACGAGATTAAACAACAATAACATCAGGTTGTCGTCCTCCCGGCTAAGCGTCTGTAACTGGAGACTATTGAGTTTATGAATTGATTGTTCAACCTGATGTCCCAACTCATATAACATTAAACGGTATTGAAGCTGTTCTAGTAAACTTTGCTGCTTATGAGTAACCGCACCCTGCTGCCCGGTAAGCTTTAGTAATTGCTGTATCAGTATCTGTAAATCATCTACGGCTGGAACTAATTTTTCAGGACTCGATAATAATAGTATGATTTTAGAAATTAATGGTATGGGCAGTTGTTCAAGTAATTTATTAGAAAGTTCAAGCGGGTTATTCCCTACACTCATGAGCTCCAATTGAAGTTTCTTCAGTACTTGTGGTGTTAGCAGCTCTGGTGAATACTTTGAGACTGACGCGTCCTGTGGAATTACGCTGCTAAATTTATTTAGTTCTGATTTTATTGCTAGTAGCTGATATTTCAGATCATTGCTCAATTGGCTTTGCAGATTATTTAATTCCTTTTGTGTCATTGATGAGCTTAACTGGTTGACTAATTTTGCTTCCAGAAATGATCCACTGTTTAATATTTTCTGCTTTAACTGAGCCGCATTCGTTCCATTACTATTAAGCAGTAAATTATCCTGAACCTTGTCCAGCCATACTTTTAATGATTGCGGTAATTGTTCTGAATTTGTTTTATTTGAGAGCAATGCAAAAATTTGCTGTTGTAACAAATTAAAGGATTGTTGCACCGAAATAAACTGACGTAATTTAGCGACTGCTATTGTTTTGCTGTCTATCGCTTGTAAATTGTTAGCGTTTGAGCCAGGTGCTGTATTTAAAAGCGGTGTTAATATTTTTAGCAGTGGCAGGTTTCCTGATTTAATATCACCTGACATCTTTACAAGCAGCTTAAGGTCCTGTCCATTATTTAATGCTACCGGTGTTCTGGTTTCAAACAAATGTTGCCCTACGCGTAGCAGTACTTTTGACGAGGCCTCGCCTCCATGTACTGTGGTGGCATTCAAAACCCGACCAACAATAAGGACTTTGTTGATATTTGTTAACAACTCTCTGTTAACAGTATCAGTTGCATTGACCGATGCGATTTTCATGTTGGTATATAGACAACCTTTTAGCAAAGTTTATATGGCAAAAACAAATAGCCTCCTATGTCTATCGGCCAATGGTCTGCTTACTTCAGCTTTTTAGAGTAATTAATCTACATACGAGTGTTTGCCGGTTGTTGTGGATAATCGACTGGTCGGTATTATCACGGATAGTGATTCTATCTATATTGCCCTCAATTTACTTGAGCAGGCGGAGCTAGCGAAGAGTAAATCGAGATCGAAATAAAAACTGGTCTTAAATTTCTAGCGCAACATTCAAGAAAAACGGGATAAATACGGGGACTGAGCACAATTGTTTCTAATATTAGAGAAAACTGTGTTCTGACCCCACTAATTCGACACCACTAATTCAAAGCCCCTCAAAATACCTGACCATCTCCATTCTCTGTTTCGCCGTAGGTAACAGCCCCCTACCCGCCAACATATTATCTTCCATATGTTTCACTTTACTAGTCGCAGGTATCGCACACGTTACTGCCGGATGTGAAACAATAAATTTCAGGAAGAACTGACCCCAGCTGCTGCAATCGAACTCCTGCGCCCATGGTGGTAACGGTTTGCCTTTAACATGTCCGAACAGGTCACCACGCTGGTAAGGCCGATTGACGATAACGGCGATGCCTCTTTCCTGTGCTATCGGCAGCAAGTGCGATTCGACATCTCGGTTTGCTATGTTGTAACTGAGCTGTACAAAATCAAAGGCATGTTTTTTCAATACGGCTGCTAGCTGGTCATGGTCGCGGCCATGTGAGGTGGTAATACCGATGTAGCGAATTTCTCCCTCCGCTTTCATCTGCTCTAATGTTTCGAGATGACTCTCCCAGTCGACCAGGTTATGTATCTGCATGAGGTCGAAGTTTTTTATGCCCCACTGCTGCCGAGATTGCTCCATCTGCTCTATGCCTTCTTGCTGGCCTTCTACCCAGACTTTTGTCGCGGCAAATAAATTCTTATCGCCTTTTATCTTTGGTAGTAGCTGGCCGATGACTTGTTGTGACGAGCCATACATGGGGGATGAATCTATCATGCCGCCGCCCATATCAAAAAAGGTTTGCGTGACCTGCTCTAATCGGTTGAGTAACTCGGCATCACCCGCTGCATCGAAGGTACGTGAGGTGCCCATGCCAATGACCGGCAACTTTTCGCCCGTTTTTATTATTGTTTTTTGTATCGCTGTGGTTGTAGCGATAGCTTCAGCGGGTAACAGTAATCCTGCACCCAGTGCACCGGACAAGCGGATAAATTGACGTCGATTAATATTTTTTATGTATTTCATTTTCGCCTCTTTTGTTTATGTACGTTATAAAAACATCATTTATTTTCAGCAGCCTGGCTTGCAGCAATCTTAGTTTGTTGCCGTCCCAGGCCAAAAGCAACCCATGCCCAGACGAGCGCCAGCGGTACGGCGATTAATGCGATGCTCGACAAGCTCATACCGACACTTCGCATGCCAGCATACACCCAGGCGCTTATTGCATCACCTGTTCGATACACCACGGTATCGATAAAGTTTTTCGCTTTGTACTTTTCTTCCCGGCTTAATACGACATACAGCATTTCTCGTGCGGGTCGCATTACGGCGTAGTTGCCAGCCCGCCGGATGACCTGCACCACCAGCAACACCCCTAGCACCGGCGATAGACCAAGCAAGACAAATCCTATGCTTAGTAATAGCGGAATAATCGCCAACACGGCCGCCAGACCAAACCATTTAATTAATCGACTGGTGAGGAATAGTTGCGTGACCAGTGTAAGTCCATTTACCGCCAGATCGATCGATGCAAAAACAGCGGTGCGTTGCGCCGAATCGGTAAAGGCATCTCGAATTATCTGTGCCTGCATAAAATACAAAAACGTGGCCAGCGTGGTAAACAACAACATCAACAGGCAGATACCCAGTAAATAAGGCGAGCGCATAACCAGGGTAAAACCCGACCAGACGCCGCCACCGATGAGTTCTTCTTGCTGCGCTGGTCGATTAACTGGCCGTTGACTGACGGGCACCTGATCGGCAGTCTGTGTTGCTGACCAGACAGAGAGTTTAGTGATACAGACGATAGTCCATAACAGGAAAGCGGCGGACACCAGCAATAAGTTCTTCGCGCCAAACGGCTGTACCAGTAATGCGGTTAGCGCTGGCCCTGCCAATGCACCGACGGTGCCGCCCGCAGCAATAAAACCAAACAGACGACGCGCCTGTGCATTGCTGTACAGGTCGGCCATGAAACTCCAGAACACTGAAACCACGAACAGGTTAAACACGCTGGCCAGTATAAAAAAAGCGCGGGCGACATAGACCTGGGCGAATGCGCTATCCAGCAGGAAATAAAACAACACCAGCATGGCGATAAAAAACAGATAAACATAAGGTAGAAATTGCCGGCGCGGAAACCGCGAACTGATCCAGCCAAACAGGGGGATGGCAACGGTCATGGCCAACAGTGTGCCGGTAAACAGCCATTGTAGATTTTCCACGCCACCGAGTATGCCCATCTCATCTCGCATCGGCCGGATGATGTAATAACTGCACAAAAGGGCAAAGAAATAACTGAATGACCACAACAACGCCCGACCCTCTCCAGGCTCGACCTGAACGGTGTTGAGCAAAACAGAACGAATACTAAACTTGATTCGGTTCATGCGCAGTCTCCTGGCAGCGGACTAAAAGGCTCGTTAAAGGGGACAGATCCATTCAATTAGATGACGTCCTGACACCTAACAATGTATTATGAAAAACGGGATCTGTCTCCTATTGTCTCCCTATTGTCCGCGGTTTCATGCATACAGAATCGAAGTGACCGTGATTTATCGCTCTCCCCGAAACGGCACGAATGAAACACCCAGAACATTTTTGATATTAAGCTTGCCATCTTCAGCCTTTTCTACCAGCATCAGTTCCTGATAAGAATACGGCTGTCCGACGGGTATAACCATACGGCCACCGGGCTTGAGCTGTTCGAGTAACGGTTTTGGTATAGCTGACGCAGCGGCAGTCACAATAATGCCATCAAATGGTGCATGCTCTGGCCAGCCATCATAACCATTGCCGGCTTTTGTCTCGACATTGTTATAACCCAGCTTGTGCAAACGTGCTTTTGCCATGTCTGCCAGTTCCGGTACATATTCGATACTGTAGACCTGCTTGCACAGCTGCGACAGAATAGCAGCCTGGTAACCTGAGCCGGTGCCGATCTCTAATATAGTATGGTCTGCCTCTAGTTCCAGCAGATCTGTCATCAATGCCACGATGTAGGGCTGGGAAATGGTCTGTCCACAACCGATAGGCAACGGCCCGTTATAAAAGGCCAGGTCAATTGTGTCTCTGGACACAAATTCGTTTCGCGGCACATTACTCAGCGCTGTCTTTACTTTTGCATCAAGCGATTTTTTGCCGGTCAGATTGCAGGTATAGCGGTACTCGCTTTCTATCTCATCAAGCAATCGCTGCATTTGTTTACTGGTCATAGCATCTTATTTATCATTTATTGTAAGCAAATGGAATAACGTGCAGCAGGAAAAAATTACGAGTTCAGAACTTTCATTGCGTAATAAGTGAATAAAACCTTCAAAACCACGTCATTGAGTATTATAGGTATAAAAATTTGCGGTGGGTGGAATTCCCTCATTTGCATGCCCCGGACGTGTCCGCAAATAATCCGGTAGATGTTCTATTGTGTTATCCAACTAGCACACATCGGTCGGTTGCCCCGATGCATCAAGAAGGCAACCACTTTTTTAGTGGTCGTCTTGAACGATAGTGGAAGATCTAGAACGTTTAAATACTATGATAGACGGTAAGATCTTTCACTATCGTTCAAGATGACATTTTTTATTTTCATGTTCATTTTCTCTGCACTTTCGCGTCGCTGCTAGATTCGTCTGAAAATTTATTACTGGGAATAAAGAGTAGATGGCAACAGATAACCACTAGCCTAACTGCGGGATGACTGCCCTTCTCAAGGGTTTTATAGCCAGGAAGATTAGTAAAAACGCACTGACCCATGAAACGACGCCGGGCAGCATGGCATGTGCCTCACCCAGACTGGCTTCGATCTGCCACTGCTGGATACGCAGCAGCCATTCCAGCAGCAAACCCATCATCAAACTAAAAGATGACAAACCTAACAAATACACCAGCGTCACCTTCAAACCAAGTTCCCGTTTCAGTAAGGCAAAACTAGCTATATTTGTCGCTGGCCCCACCAGCAAAAAAACCAGCACGGCACCCGGAGAAACCCCGGCAAGCAACAAACCTGCAGCGACAGGCGTTGATGCCACTGCGCAGATATACATAGGCACACCGACCACCAGCATGACCAGCATTGCAGGCAGTCCACCACCCCATTGCGCCAGCCAGTCAGGCGGGATAAAGGTCAGCATGATACCTGCCAGTACGATACCGAATGCCATCCATCGAGAGATGTCATCCAGCAATTCAGCGCCCGCATAAGACAGCACCAGCATGACTTTGTTAGGTGCAGGCCTAATTTGTGCCGACATGTCTGGTTCAGCCTGTTTTTTTTGAGAGCAGCAGGAAGCTTCAACTGCTTCGGCTTTGGCATCAGGACATGGTGAGACCACCATTTCTTCTACCTTCGCTTCTTCTTTTGATGAGCAACAGTTTTTTACCACCACTGCCTCAGTTTTATCGGGTACTGATTCATCGACTACAAGTGTTGTTAGCAGCCCTGTACCAACCGCATTGACCAGGGCAGCAAGCGGGCGAAAAATCGCCATCACCGGGCCCATCAGAGCGTAAGTGACGGCCACCGAATCTATACTTGTTTCAGGTGTAGAGATCAGAAATGAAACGGTTGCTTCTTTCGAGGCTCCGGCGCGATGCAAGCCGATGGCAGCGGGTAACACACCACATGAACATAATGGAAGTGGTGCACCAAATAATGCGGCACGCAGGATTGCACCGATACCACGACCACCGACCCAGCGTTGCATGGTATCTTCAGCAATAAATGATTTGATCAGGCCGGCAGCAAGCAAACCTATCAACAACCAGAAGGCGGTATCGAGAAATACCAGCCATATATTAGTGAGCATATCGAAAAACATGTCGATAAGTATATGTCTTTATCAGTTAATTAACAAAATCAGGGCACATGAAATTCTGCGTAAAACACGCAACGGCAATAAGGTACAGTAGTGATTGATTTTTTCAGCCGGACAGGCAAAACTGCGTCACTCATACTTCTATAAATAACCATCCAAGTGAAAAAGATGCGTACACTCCTTGCTTTACTTCTCGGTATCACTCTTCTCTTTATCACCAATGTACAGGCCGCAGCGCCAATCATGATCAAAACACCCGAGCTGGAAATAGATTTCACCCCCAGGTCACCTCAGCAGATGGGGTCGTTTTATGAAGCGCGTGGTTTCCCAAAAGAGATGCGAGATATACTTAAGAAACAATGTTTTATAACCGTTGGCATACTCAACACCAGCAACAAAAAGATCTGGCTCGACCTGTCTGACTGGAAATTTTCTGCCGCAGGCAAAGTGATTGATCGCGAGCATCGTGATGTCTGGAAAAAACGCTGGCAAAACATGGACATGCCGCTAAGCAAACAATCGACTTTTCGCTGGACCTTGATACCGGAAACATTGGATTACCTGCCAGACGAACATGAAGGCGGCAACATCATTTTACCTTTTACCGATAAACCTATTAGCCTCACTGCAACATTTGCTACCGGTGAAAATAAACAGGGTGAAACAATAACGATTACGACAGATAAACTTTTTTGCGCAGAGGATGCGAAATGAAGACTCACTTTAAGACTTTTTTGCCAGTTTTATTCTTATTGCTCAGCACTATCAGCTACACAGCAAATGCCAGCGAAACAGATACCCCCTTCGGCATCCGGCACTATGATAAAGGTATCGCTCCAAATTTCACCCTGCAAGATAGTGATGGCGAAACATTTGAATTAGATCAAACTCGCGGTGATTGGGTGTTTTTACACTTCTGGGCGAGCTGGTGCGGCCCCTGCCGTGAAGAGATGCCAGCCGTACAAAAGATAGCGACCATGTTTAAAGATGAAAAATTTCAGATAGTAATGATCAACATGGCTGAAAATGATGACACCATCTTTGAGTTTCTGGCGAGTATTAATGTTGAATTAAACAGCCTGATGGATGTTGACGGTCAGGTAACCGAAGTATGGAAGCCACGCGGCTTACCGACAACTTTTTTGATCAATCCAAAGGGTGAGATTAAATACCAGGCGATTGGTGGACGCGACTGGGATAAACCTGAGTATATAGTGTTTCTTAAAAAACTTTTATCGTCCGCGAATGAACATAGATGAACACAAATTCAAACATTATTATAGTTATGTCATCCTGAACGCTAGTGAAGGATCTTTTCAACCATTACCCTTTGATGCTACTGTCGCAAGATCCTTCACTAGCGTTCAGGATGACAAAAACCACATAAATACTGTTCTTTTAATTTGCGTTCATTTGCGTTCATCTGCGGATAAAACTTCTTTTATGCTTTTCGCAGCAAAACTCAAAACACCATGTCCATAAATCGTCTAAAGGTTTTACTGTCCGTACCGTTTTTAATCTTATATCCCGCATGTGCATCAAGCCTACCTTCATCGATCAGCTGTTTATTAACTTCCACGCCCCACATCGAACTAATTTGATTAGGCAGGAAGGAATAGCGCATATCCATAATCAAATTCGGGTTCTGTGGACTCACCGCTAAAAAATCATCAGAAAACCAGCGGAAACGCTCGGTATCCTTTGCCTGCTGGCTAGTTTCTAGTAACCATGGGAAATCAGACCTGACATCTAGTTTTTGAATTGAAGTACCGGTTTTATATTCGGTATTAATCAACAGCTTTACCGCATCGACATAATAACGGCCATCGTACTCGTAGATCAATTTCCAGAGATGACGATTTGCAAAACTGGGTTTAACATGGATACGTTCGACCTGATGCCCACGCATCTCTGCGAGTTCATACAATGCTTGTTCAGCACGATTATTCTGTATTATACCTAATGAGAGAAACAGTACCGCATAAGCAAAAGCCATTCGCGCATACGAGACATTCTTCTTTTTGACTGCCAACAATATCAGAGCTAAAACTGGCAGGGTAAATATTGGATCGATGATCGAAACAGTGTTCCATGCAATGCGCATATTCGAGAAAGGCCATAATAATTGCGTACCATAAGACGTACAGGCATCTAACAGACCATGCGTGGCGAATCCCAAAAATGAAAACAGGTAGATCTGCTTGAAACGTAACCTGGTTTTATAAAAAGGATAAAAAACCAATGCACATAATAATGCACCCAATGGAATAAAGCTTAGGGCATGAGTAAATTGGCGGTGGTACTCCAGAAATAATAATGGGTCACTCGCTGAACGTATCAGCACATCCAGGTCTGGCGCCATACCAGACAGTGCGCCGATAACTAAAGCGCTTTTCTGCTTAGTTTTATCTTTTGCAAATGATTGTGAGAGGCTGGCACCGAGTACGGCTTGTGATATGGGATCCATTATTTATAAAGTTTACAGCATCTGTTTTATATAAATCAAACAATGAGAAGCCCACCATGCTAATTTGAGTGCTTCTCGATTAAAACACATCAAGCTGCATCGCCATTCACTCTCACCACATTAGCACCAGTGAGTTAGGCAGTACTTGTGAAAGTGGTGATCGCGGGTACTGCCCGGCACACCGTTACTCGTCGACGATAAGAGCATCAACGACAAAATATCAATACACACCGTCTATCTATAACCGGCAACCGATAGATTGATATTTGTGTATATCACTTCCGCATTACCCGATGACACTAGCATTATATTCAAGAATACAACTGCCAGAGAAATCATGATGGCAAGCATCAAACGTTTGCGTGGGTCGGTCATGTTTTGGCGCTCCTTCTGCTAAAACCTTTATTAAAAACCAGGTGATCAGATCAATATTTTAAGATACTGCACTTGATATACTTTTTATCACTATTGTCCAGGTAAGTTTTCAATAACTGGATTTCACCATAAAGATCTAGATCAGAGTCTACAAACCTACCATTGATCTTTTTATGCGTTAATGAAAAACACCTATCTGACGAATGTGGTTGGGTAGTTATAATCGTATGTACTTTTTCTGTATCGTCAGGTGACATGATGATCAGCTTAAACTCAGCTGCTGGCACCGGCTTTGATACTGGAATCAAAATCTTGCAGCCATCCTGGTCAATCTCCAACAGACTACACTTTGCATTGATCTTTCCAAATAACCAGCTTGAGAATAGTTCAAAACCATAAGTCTCAGAATTTACATTGTTGTCACTTCCACATAGCTCACTTGCTGTTCCAGCCATAATAGTCACCCGTTATCAATTGATTACGGGAGTTAATTTTACAAATTATTGTTTCAGTAAAGTGACAGGTATATTAATTGTTTATGACATAAACAATTATTAGATTATTGCGTTTGCCAGGCAGAAAATAGCGATATCTTAACTATACCAAATTGATTATATATAAGACTATATTAGAAAGGTATAATATACGGCTTGCTAGCTTAAACATCGTAATACTATGACCGAAAAAGAATTTACAGAAATATCACTTACTATCGGTCTGACTTTTGGTATCAGCTATATGTTGTTTATTGTTTATAAGCTGGCCGAAGAATCCAAAGCGGGCAAATACGGAATGATGGTTTTGTTCGTTGGCCTGGGCCTGGGAATCTTTGGTTTTGCTGCCAAGTATGTGATCAAACTGTATCTGGCCAGTCAGCTAGCTTAAAGTCACTCTATTGCCTGCTGTAATGCAGGCTGTGAACTGTTCATATCATGCTGCATATGATGATGGCCGCCACTCAGCGCTTTGCTCAGGATCATCGCACCAAACGCAATCAACAGAATACCCGCAACATATCGCGCCCATTTATGACGTGTGAGATATTGCAGCCGCTCAGCAAAACTTCCCATCGCCAGTAACATTGGCAATGTACCGACACCAAAGGCCAGCATCAACACCGCACTGTCGACAGCATTACCCGCAGTCGCAGCCAGGGCCAGTGTGCTATAGACCAGCCCACAGGGTAGCCAGCCCCAGAGAACGCCCAGAGCCAGTGCCTGCGAAGGCGATCTAACCGGCATAAAACGTCGGCCAAAGGGTTCTATTCGTTTCCAGAGATGACCGCCTAGACGTTCCAGTGGAGCCATAGTCTGTAACCAGCCACCGATATAAATACCCAGGGCCACCATAAACAGACCACCCACGATGCCACCTATCGGAAAACTGCCCACCTGGAAAAAACTACTTACAGTGTTAGTCAGCAAACCCACCAGTAAACCGGCCAGTGTATAACTCAGCATACGCCCGCTGTTATAGGTAAGTAAATAAGGCAGTAGTTTAAGTGGTGATCGGCGCGTTGATTCTGGCAGCCCCATGGTTAATGCACCAACGATACCACCGCACATACCAATACAATGCGTTGATCCCAGCAGACCAATCATAAAAGCGGCGGCAAAGGTTAGTTCAATCGCCATGACAAATATCCAGCCCTGGTACTGCGGCCGATTCAGCCATAGAAGCATAGAACTTATCGACGGACTCCCGCAATATAGGCTCACCGCCAGGGCGTGAGTAGATAGTTTCAGCTAAGCCCATAAGCTTCTCTTTATGCAGAATTAATATAGATGCTAACTAAAATTATTTGTGCAATGGGATTGCCATCGGTTGTTTAATACTTACCGCACCACGCAACTCAGACACTTTATAACCTGTCGCCCGATCGAAAGGATAAGCTTTCTCCAGTTCGGTTTTCACCGCAGCCGGTATCTGATCATCACTGCCATGACAGCTCAGGCATACAGGTGCTATCACCAGTGGTTTCATATATCGAAAATAGAACTGTCCATCTTCATCCACCACGGCGGTTTTATTCATGGTCGAGTACTCCTCACCTTTGGCAGCCTGTGCTTCAAAGTCAGCCAACGTTGTCCGCTCCCACTGATCAGGCATGCCTAATAGCGGATTACGTACTTTTGTTGTTACTCGTGAAACACGCCAGCCATTTTCGATAGAAAGCTGACTGGCAATTTCTGGCGCAACATCCTTACAGACTTTAATTGCAGATACCGGTCCATTCGTTTTCATTTCAGTTTGAAGATGACTGCCGAGCTGCTTCACAAACTGTTGCGTCACCTGTTCTGCAGCCTGCTGACGCTGACTTAACTCATCTTCTGCCAGAGCTAACGATGTGATCAGCATCAAGCTGAGAAAAACAATTAAATGTTTAATAAAGTTATTTAAAAGAGACACTTTTCTATCCTGCTAAATTTATAAGTATTACATTATATAAGACTCTACTAATGCAATCATTGACAAATATCATTGCTGTAATATAACTTTTAACGATGCGTGTTATTAGCCATGCGTTTAATTGACTGATAATACAGAGGTAACTTAGGAAAAGAAGTTTTTACTACAGGATTAACCTTCGATGAGCTGGGTTAATCCTTCAACATCCAGATTATAATGATTTGAGCGGATTTCTTTTATTAATTTTAAACGCTTAAATTCAGAAATAGTACGGCTTGCCGTTTCAACCGTAATGCTCAATATCGAACCAATATCTTCCCGGCTGAACAAATAGCACTCGGTGCTATCGCTTTCGATCAAAAGCAATAACAGGCTGGCCATGCGTTTTTTAGCTGGCCCGGTCGACAGATGCGTCAACCAGGTATCTGCACCAGTCAACGCTTTGTGCCAACGCACCATCAAATCTTTATGAAGTACCGGGTTCTGCTGGCTTAGAAAACTTACCGCTTCTTTCGGATAACGGCATAGCTCGGTAGGGCGCAGTGCGATTGCATCATGTTCATAGCTTTCACCGACGAGCAACTCCATACCGAGTACATCCGTGCTGCGATTTAAACGGACGATACGCTGAGTACCGTCGACCAAAGATTGCACCAGCTTAACCAGTCCACTACGAATGGTATAAAGATACTGACCTGAATCGCCTGCTTTATAGATGACATCACCAGATTTAATGGTGATTTGCTCAACAGGTTCATGGATCAACTGAAAATCCTGTTGTGTTAAACCGCTAAATAAAGCAGAACCACGTAATGAACAATGCAAACAATCTGTATTACCTTGCCACGCCTGATTAATTGTCACCTGTTTTACCATGATACAGTCCTGAGCAATACTCGCAAAATATTAGTATATACAGTTATACTTAATGGTATTCCAGTCCGCACTTAAATACAAATATTTTGACAAATATCAAATCACATCATAACCACAGCTCACTCACCTATCTCACGATCATATTTTTTTAGCACCAGCCGCGCCTCATCTCCATAACGCTTTACCCACTGTTGTAAAACTTGATTACTTATTCTGATACCTGATTGCAATTGTCTTTCCAGACGAACGAGACCTTCATCTGAGATTCTTTCTACACGTGAGACACCGGGGTTCGGTATTTTTTTCATAAATTAATATATCCACAGATATTGTTTTTTACCAGAACCACCAACCAGAATTTAACTCATCTTCACATTTTTTTAGTTGAGCGCCATACTTTCTGGCATTTTTATCGACTTTACTTGCTACTTTTATCAGCCACGGTTTTTTATTGAAAGTTTTACGTTTATATCCGCCCTGTCCTTCATGGTAAGCAAGATACTGGTTTTTCGCATCCCACTTAGAAATTTTTAATTTATCGTATGTGGTTTTTCCATACCAGCCGATAAAATCAACAGCATCTGCAAAATCGTCACGATCTGCACCCCAGTTATGAGTTGATTTTATGTAACCGTCCCAGGTGCCATCTTTAACCTGGGCATAACCATAAGCCGATGACTTACGGCCGATAGGAATAATCCATAAAAAATATTCCATCTCTGTTTCAGCATCATGTTTAAAACTTGACTCCTGATGAACGATAGCCATCTGCACCTGTATCGGTACACCCCAGCGCTGAAAACTATCTTTGGAATCATCGTACCAGTCATCTTTCTCTCTGAATATCTCGCAGATGTCGTTGATATTTTTCGGCGGTGATGATGAGCAACCCGCTAACAGGATAAAAGTTATTATGATGAAAAGTTTTAACATACGAAAATAGTAGTTGGCAGTTGGCAGTTGGCAGTAATTATAAAATAGCTTTTATTTTTAACTGCATACTGATGACTGCCAACTATCTTCTAAAGTTCCCATAAACAATCGCAGCTTCAGGCTGACTGCTGCTCACTGTCAACTTCCGTTTTATCAAGCCACTCTATAAACAGCTCATAACATAGAGCAAGGATTATCGCACCTACGAACAAACCAATAATTCCAGACATTAACATGCCGCCAATAGCGCCTAGTAATATAACCAGCATCGGCGTCGACATGCCGCGGCCAAGAAATAATG
>CAWBXM010000061.1:0-14468 GCA_963792545.1 uncultured Gammaproteobacteria bacterium
TGATGGATAAATGCCATTATCACCGCCGCCCTTTAACCAGTGATCGGGGGAATGTGTTTCGATATAAAATTGCTCATTACCGATTTCGTACAAGTTTGCCAGTTGTTGTGGCTGCCCTTTCTCATCAATGGCGTATACTGGAATTGCACCCTGCACGCCAAATGTTGGGCAGGACAAGGCGTATAGTGCAGCACGCGCACGACCAATTCGCAGTATTTTCAAACCCGCACGGCTCACTAGCCTGGATAATGATGGCTGGCTGATTCCCAATTTAGCTTGCAGCTGTAAAGATGAGAGCACAGCTTCATCACTGAGCAATTGGATTAAATTTTCTATCGGCTTCGACATGAATAGATACTTGAATAGATTTTTTATCTGTATATTAGACCAAAACGTACTTATTAATCAATAAAAAATGATTTTGTGAATAGATAGTGTATTAGTTTTTCAAGGTTACATTCACCGCTTAACAGACATTTAGAAAATAGGCCTGACTGAGCATTTTCGACCCAAAAGAGACGTTCAGCAGTTGTCGGTATTTCTAACGTTATCTGAGGCTTAGTCCCTATTTTAGTCAGATATTTTTACATGTTAAAAAACAATGAAATGCTAATATTTGATTAATTTATTGAAAATCATATGTATTCTTATTCTGGTATGGTTCTTGCTTTGTTAAAACTATGTTTCGTCGCAATGACGAGTAAATGAAAACAAAAACAAGAAGGAATAGTAGTATGAGTATTAAAGCAGTTATATTGACAGCCACCGTATTAGCATTCAGCCATAGCGCTAGTGCAGCCACCATTGTTGACAATGGCACTTACACTACTGTTAATGGTGTTGACTGGTTAGACCTTACGGCTACAGCAGACATGTCATATAACGATGTCACAGCGCAGTTTGGCAGCGGCGGAAGCCTGGAAGGTTGGCAATACGCGACTCAAGTACAAGTATACAGATTATGGAATGCATTGGGCGGCTCCGGATCTACAACGGTAATTCCACGGATAATAATGGTCTATTTGCTGTCATCGCCCCATTGTTTGGTGATCTTGAGTGCGACACCTTTACAAACTGTTCGTCTGGGGAAGGTAGCTCCAGATGGATCATGGGCACCCGTATAAGCGCAACCGGTCATTTTTGGGCGACGTCTGGCGAAGCGAACAACGGCGACCCGCCGCGTACGATTATTTTAATATAGGCGGTACGGGCAATCCCGACACCGCCCATTTTTCCGTAGCAGGCAGTGCGCTTGTCCGTACGAGTACGCTTCCCGTGCCAGCAGCAGTATGGTTATTCGGTTCTGGTCTTATCGGTTTAGTCGGTGTTAGCCAGACGAAAGAAATCATAACGATTAAATGTTAATCAAACGCGGCTCCTTCGGGAGCCGTTTTTGTTTGTGTCGAATGTCTGCTTGTTGGCCGTAAATGCTCGGTCGGAGCTGTCCTCCCAATGTCCGTTCTCTAGCAACTCTTCTCAAAACTAGCCTATTACACCAAGGTCAGATATGTGGTGATCTGGTCAATTGAAGCCCGAACCTTAAAGGTCTTCAAATTAAGGCTTTTTCATATGCCTTTCTGGATCCATGCGTTCGTGGAGTATCCTCACCACAAGAATTGACGAGGAAAGTTTTTTGTAAAAAATCACATGGCTTTCGTATGGGAAGCGTAAATACTCCGGCAAGATATCTTCAGCGCTGTGCCCAATGTTTGGATTATCAGCTAGTAGTTCAATACATTCTTTTAGTGCTTCAAAGTAATGGTCTGTTTGCGCCATACCAAAACTATTTACTGAATACGCAAGAATTTCTTCAACATCCCTGGCTGCTTCGTCCGTTAGTTGGTATTTCACCGTTTACTTGCTTTTACGTCATTCCAGATATCATCCAGAGTTCGTTTTGAAACACCGCTTTTTTCACCTTTTTGTAATGCCTTTACAAGTAGTTCGCGTTTGTTTTGAGCATCCTGATCCTGACGGATTAAGTCACGCACATAATCACTAGCATTACTGTACAAGCCGCCTCCGACTTGATCCTCAACCCATTCTTTCATTGGGTCTGGTAAAGATACGTTCATGGTTGCCATAATTTTCACCTCTGCATAAATTATGGCATATATTGACAATCTTTGCCATGAAAGATTCATTCCTGAATGTCTGTTATACCATGTATTTCAGTTAATCGCTTTAGGTCTAGAGAGGTCAGTTTTGTGGTGAACTGGTGCATTGAGTCATAAGCTCTGAATACCTTCTAATGTCAGCAGCACACACTCAATATTGGCTAAACTTCCGTTTGCTCAGATATCTCTAGCGCGTACCCATGGCATCAAAAATGGCTGAAAAGCGACTTAGCAAGCGACTTGATGGCGACATCGAGTAATGATGAGCGATTGAAGGTAGTGGCGTTTCCTTTATTTTGCTGGAAGTCCTTAAATAGCCTTACACCCTGTTAATCTTATAAATTATCATTTATGATAATATTTAGCATTCATTGACTATAAATTATCATGTGTGTTAATTATATAAATTGCTTTTTATGATAATTTAATATATTATTAAGCTGTTATTTATCATTAGAGATAATTTATGAGCGATACATTACATAAGTTGGTTAATGAGGCGTTTGAAGCAGCAAAAAAACAAGGGTTGAAACAAAAAGACCTGGCTGAGATATCCTCGCTTGATGAAGTTGGGCTTTCTCGCTTAAAAAAAGCGAATGATGCCAAATTAAGTACCGTAGTTGAACTTGGTAGAAGCGTAGGTAAGAAGCTTATTTGGGTTGATGACACTACCAGTCTTCCTGAGTTGGTAAGTAAAGGTCAACTATTTTAGATCGTCGCTATGAAAGATCGTAACGCTTCTATCTGGACAAGACTCGGTACCAATCCGGTCAAAATGGGAACTTTGGTTGTTACAGATAAAGAATCTCGTTTCACCTATGAAACGGATTATGACAAGTTAGGCCTGAGAGGATTAGGGTTAGTCTACCCACCTGGTGAATTTACAAGCACTATCGTTCGTCCTCGTAACGAATATTTTGACTTTCATCCGCCGATTAAATCTCTGGTTCCATCGCGTAATGAGCGTAATTTTCAACGTGCTTTATTATTAAAATATTTAGCAAAAATCCATGTAAACCCAGAGCCTGGGTTTGATACTGACTGGAATATCCTTATTCGTGCCGGTCATGGTGCTATTGGGCATCTGGATGTATTTGAAGACGATAGCGCAGCGAACCAATGGTATTCAACGCCTTCAAAAAAAGGACTTATTGAGCTAGATGACAAATTTGGTTTTAGTTTAAAAGAATTTTTGACCTGGTTTGATGGTGACGCTGAAGCATTAATTGATGTTTTGGGGCCAACACCCTCAGTAGGTGGCGCAATTCCAAAACTGCCGTTATCAATCGACCGTGCAGGCTGGGATGGTCGTATCGGGTTACCTACTCGTTTTGGTGATACAGATCGGACTGATATTTTGCTTAAGTTAGAAAATACAGCGCAGTACCCAGGCATTATTGAGTTGGAAGCACTAGGGCTAGAAGTACATAGAGATGCAGGGTTTGAGGTTCCCCGCTTCTGGCCAGTAAAAGTAAATGACTTAAGCGCAATAGCTATTGAACGTTTTGATCGTGCAGAGAACGGTAGTACCGTCTTTATGGAATCTATTTATTCTGTATTGGCTTCAGGTAATGAAACAATTACAAATCATTACAGCACGACCTATGATCATATAGGTCAGGCAATAGATAATCCTTACGTCCAGTTAATAACAGATCGTAAAGCGGCAAAATTGCATTTACTGGAGCGATTAATTATGGCCATGCTAACCGGCAATGGCGATTTACATCTTGAGAATCTTTCTATTATAGAGCGCAATGGAAAGCTTGCTTTTAGCCCGGTATACGATCCAGTACCTATGCGTGCATACTCAATACATAACGCATTATTTCCAACAGGAATGGGTTTTGGTGATTATGCAGATGAAGTTGATGATGAAATTATTGACTTTAATACTGCCTATATACGATTTAGTAAAGGTCTTGGTATTAGTAAAACCACGATGTTAAATTCAATCGATCGGTTATTAAAAGCAACGGAAGATTATGGTAAAAGGATTGATGCACTAGAAACGCTACCTAAAGAGAACAAAGCTAACCTGATTAACATACATAAAAATATTAAAAGCAAATTTGAGAACTTTTAGTATTTCGTAAGGTTTCTTTGCAATTGCAGCACTCAATATTTAGTTCAGGTTTTCCCCAAAAATTGACCGAGCAGCTTGGACATATATATTTGTTACGATCCCCTTGTTTTTATTAACTGGTTCGTAAGTAACCATGCTCAGTTTATAGAAAATCACCCAGTTTCACCCCATGCCCATAGCCTCACCCGGCAAGAGATAGTTGCTAACAAGCGATTGTGTGAAGCCGTTTTTTTAGATAGTGAGGTGGTGTTGAGCATCTTTGAGTGTAATCATCAATAGCATTGGATCCAGGGGTGATTCGATGAAGCCGCACTGCAAATAGAATTTGCGAGCATCTTCAGAAAGTGCATGCACGAGTAAGGATTTAATCCCTGCCTGTTTTGCAACGGTTATCGTGCGTAGGATGGCATCATTAAGCAATCCCCGTCCTATCCCCATCGACTGAGCATTCTTATCAACAGCCAGTCGACCCAGTACCATCACAGGGACAGGCTCAGGCATATTGCGTTTAATCTTACTGGGTGCCTCCATATGCATTACGCTGCCGGTGGCCAGAGTATAATAACCAACAACGTTATTATCCTGGCAAACGACAAAAGTGCGAGATGCGCGGCATCCTCATTTTTCAGTGCACGATGTTTCAGCCAGTTATTCAGGACCGGTTCACCACAATCAAAACCTTCACTATTATGCGCAGCCGAAAGCGGCTCGGGCGCAGAGACATCGACCATCCGATCAGGCTTCCCAGGGGGCTTTTTGATTCAATAATTGGCGTAGTGCGTCATTGTCAACAACCGGCGCATCCAGCAGTACTTGAAAGGCGCTGACAGCATCTTCATCAGCTAAAAAGAGTCGCTGATCAAGTAGAACGTTCTCAGCTTCCTGACAGGCCACTTCCAGCATGAAGTCAGAGCGGGTTTTATTTAAGCGAGAGGCTGCTTTATCAATTAACGCGCGCTGGCCTTCCAGGGCCCGGATATTGATGGGAGCTATTTTGTTCTGAGCGGTTGCCATGAGTCACCTCTAATCGAAAAGTAATACTTTTGTATATATGTTGAATATACATTAATGTATATCTATTGCCTACATTATTACCTAACACCCCTGCTGCTTTGGCGTGATCAATAACGTTGATTTATGTATATTTATACATACATAATTTAAATATATTAATTAAAATGAAGAAAATATTTATAATCTACCTCTTCGTTAAACAAAATAATAACTTTAACAAAAAATTTGCATTGCCCTTCATCTCATTATATTATGTATGTATAAATATACGCATAAATATTAAGGATACATATATGTTCTCTGTCCCATTATCAGCAAAACGCATTACGATTATCGAGGCCTATAAAGCCCTGGTCAGCACATTAGAAACATTAGGCGGGCATCTGCGACTAGATGCGAAAAATGGACTGCCAGCCTGGAGTCAACATGAACAAGATGATTCGCGAGATGCGAGTGATGCCATTATTTCTATCTTCCAGACAATTACACGCGTTAAGGGCATCGATCCAAAACAATCCTTTACTCGTTTTGGTTTAATGGCGGCAAGCCACGATACCCTGCTCTGTGCTAATGATGTTAATCAATGTAAAGCAAACTTAAAAGATGCCATCAAAGATTTAAAACAGCATGATCGAGCTGACCTGGTGGCCAGCGCCTTTGATGAGATTCGTCGTGCCCCCATCATACGTGAAGCACTGCGCGCTGCAGGCTTAAGTCAGCTGCACATTAAACAGTCCACCCGTAAAATTATGGTGCTACCTGAAATGCCATTAAAGGTCGGCTTTACGGTTTCCAAAGGCAGTCACATGGTGTATCGATATTCGCGTGAGAAAGCGATCAGTTTTGCTAATAAGCGAAACAATGAGGAAGCGGTGGATAAGTTGATGCAATTACCCGAAGGCAGTTTTGTCGCGCACTATCGTGCGCGTGCGTCGCATGTTCGTGCGAATATTATTTATACGGATCGTGCTAAACAACATGACCGGCCAGATCAGGTATCGGCCTATATGCCTCTCCTCTACCCTTATGATGCACAGCGTGTTTTAACTTCTGGCCAGGTCATCCACAACGGTGAAATTGCTTCTATGAGATTGACTCAAGAGGATATTGTGCGACTACCGCGTGATGGAAAAATCGATAAAACACAACCGATTTCTGCAGCGCTTAAACTTTATAGATATCTGTAATAAGGTATGGCTTCACGTTCCAGTTGTGATGTAACCATCTCTGGACCAAGCCACCCGTTATTACACTATGTAGTTAAGTTTTGCGCATACAGTCTGACTGCTTGGCGCCCTTTGTTTATTGACGACATATTATTGCGTGCGTCTTCCCTGGCGTTAAGGGTGATAACTTCTAATTTTTTATTGATATCAATAATTTTTCTGATCTTATCATCCATATCATCGACATCATTAGCATGAGATGATCCTGAAAATAATTTTTCCAGCAATTCACTACGTTGAGCTTCAATATCAATAACGTTAGCCCAATTTCCTGCTGTTGCATCTCTCAACATCATCTCGCTGTAGTTAACCACATTCTGAAATTCTATATTCTTATGACTCATATCTGATAATCTCTTCGATTGTCTCTTGCGCTATAATGCCACAGACACTTTATCGCTAGTGGCGGCTCTTAATTCAATGGGTATTGAATCCCAACCGGTTTTTATTTCATGAAGTAACTTTGACACTTCATCTAATATAATTACATCATTTTTCAGATTTGCTTGCAGCAGGCGACGCTCTGCGTACTCATATATATTATCAAGATTAGCGGCCAGTTCGCCACCCGCTGACAGATCGAGACTTGAGCGTAGACCACCAACTATCGAGATCGCCTGTCCTATGATTTCACCTTTTTTTGCAGTTTCCTTTCGCTTCATCAGTCCTTTAACAACAGCAATCTTACCCAATGCGCCTTCAAGTAACATCAGCACTAAGCGATGCGGATCTGCATCGGTCACACCGCTAACACGATCGACCTGATGATAATGAGAGATATTATTGCTCATTGATGCGTAACTCATATTCTATTCCCCTTGTATTGTTCAATTTTTTGACAAAATATCTATGTATTCACAAACTAACCTGATTACAAAACTAACTGTCATGATATCAATTAACCGAAGTCATTAAATAAATCTGGATCAATGCCAGCATCTAACTTTCGTGCAACAATCAACGCTTCTTCATTAGGAATCTGGCGAATGATTTTTTGTGTCGCCATGTCCATGACCTTGATTACTGTATGGCCGCTATCTTTATCCACACTAAAATGAAGTTCACTCTGAACCGCTTTCATATGTTCATTAAGCCCACGTACTGTTTCATCTAATACAGTCTCATTTTCAGCTTGTTTGGCATTGCCCTGGCCTAGTATTGTCGCATTAGCCTGCAAATCATGACTGTTATCTGGCGAGCCATGAATTGCTGCTGTTGCCGCAACAGGCGATATTTTCTCTACTTCAGTCGGTTTATTGGTAACTATTAAACTTATATCATCATTATTTATATTAGTAATCATGATGCCTCCTACCTGTCCTTCTCTACTGCTATTAACGAATATTTGTACAATTTATTTTGCTCTCATCAATAGGTAATTTGATTAACAAATATACATCTACCGAAGACTCATCGTTTCTAACTATCATATCGGCGCAACACTCTCATTCTTTAGCTGAAACAATGTTTTACAGTTTAAAAAATAATTAAGGCAGTACATAACGATGCGTCACACTGAAAAGCCTTATGACAAATCACTTACACGGACACGATTAATTCGAAGATATTTTTGGCAGGTTGGCGAGTTGCTGTGTTAGATAATTGCCTGTCGCCTGCAGTTGTGAGACTAAGATATCCATCGCACTGAACTGAAGACTAAGACGCGCTTCATACGCAGCCATGCGCCTTGTCAGAGCTTCACGACTGTCATCTATCGAATCCAGCCTGCTCTGCAGACCATCTGATCTACTATCGATTATACCGTCAGTATCAACATAACCGGCTAAGGCACTGGTAAAATTCTGCGCCATACCGCCAGCAGAAGAAAAGAATGTTTGAACATCGTTTAGGTTATTCGCTAACTTGTCATCCAGTATGGTGTTATCGACCTTATAACTTCCACCATCACCTAACTTAATACCCAGTTCTGATAAGTTAGAAAAAGTACCTGAGTTGACAGTCGTAGATAGTGCCTGCTGCACTTTACTCTGTATACCTCTAATGACGGAATCACCATTTAAAGCACCAGCAACATTTGTTGATGCGTCAAAATTACTTAAGCCTTTCATTACGCCGATCAGCACGTTGTAATTTGTTACAAAACTATTGATATCTTTTTTAATGGTTTCATTGTCTGATGCCACTGTCAGTGTTTCTATGGTGCCGGCTTGTGCCTTTGCCAGACTAAAACTAACACCAGAGATGACATCAGAAAAGTTATTACTGTCACGTGTAACTGTTTGTGTGTCTACTTTAATAATCGCATCAGTCGCTGACTGTAAAGTAGTTAAATTAGCTGAAGCTAAACGTGTTAGATCAAAGCTATCTAAAGCATCATCATCCGTGGCCACAACTGAAATCGTATTGCTCGCACCGACCTGGTTAGAGCTTAAAATTATTTGTGTACCTGAATCTACCGTGATTAAAGACGCTGTTACGCCGGGATTGTCTACCGCTGAATTGATGGCATCACGAATACCCTCGAGTGTATTATCACCACTTGCGATAGTTAATTGAAAACTTGTTGTACCCAGAGAAATATCCAGGGTTCCGGTGCCGATCACTTCGGTTGTCGCTGTAAAATCAGCTGAGCGAACTTTTTCTGCTTTCGCTAACTGTACAACTTCGATATCATAACTTCCCGATCTTGCAGTCGCATCTGTCGATGCAGTAAAGGCTTCTTCATTACTAGAATTTGCTGTAAAAACCTGAAATGCTGACGCTGTTTCAAGCTTACTAACACTGGATTGAAATGTTGATAGTGCAGATTTGAGAGTACCGTAAGCAGAAAGCTCTGACCCTAATGTAACTTCTTTTGCGTTAAAGCGTAAGTTGGCAGGTTCTGATTCCGCTGCCACTAATTGTGAGACTAGCCCTGCGATATCTAGACCAGATCCTATTCCACTTGCTACTATTGGCATCTTCTTTTCCTCTTACTTTTTTCAAATCTATCTACTAATAATCTTATATCGTTTAACCTTTTTGTCTTTTTTATCTGCTAAAAAAGATAAACTTCGGCGGTATAATACCCGCCAAAGTTTTTCTAAAACCTTGAAGAACAGACAGTACACCATAACTGCCTGTTCTTCAGATGTAAGCTGAACCGATGTAACTGGTTCTGCCGTCATCTACCTATCGTAATAGACTCAGAACGTTTTGTGGTATCTGGTTAGCCTGAGCTAACATTGCAGTACCCGCTTGTTGCAAGATCTGGTTACGTGTCAGGTTGGCTGTTTCAGCAGCAAAGTCAGCATCAAGGATTCGACCACGAGCCGCACTGGTATTTTCAGAGTTGATCGCCAGGTTAGATACCACACTCTCGAAACGAGACTGTATCGCACCCAGATCGGCACGTGCGGTATTCACAGCTTCTAATGCTGAATCCATGTACTGGATTGCTGTATTTGCACCACCCGCACTACTGATATCCAGAGTATCAAAACCGTCAACAGTAGCTGCAGTCGCTGTAAGTACGGTTATACCTGTATTTGCACCTGTTGCTGCACCACTAAGTGCAATTGTTATGTCATGTGACGAAGTAAAGGTTAATTGATCCGTTGTACCATCAGTGATAGTTGCATAAACACCGGTTTCACCCGAAACGGCATTAACCGCTTGAAGCACTTCTGATGCAGCTGTATCAGCAGTTGCACCCGTGGTAAAGGCGCCAACATTGATAATAGCACCTGATTCAGCTGTGATTTTAATGTCACCAGCAGCAAGTGCTGCTGCTGCCGGTGTAGCAGCAGCACCTGCCTGTACAGCAGCTGCAATATCTGTTGAACCTAAGTCTGAAGATTTCGCGTTTACAATGCCACTCACTGCAATGGTTTCACCACTATTGGCACCAACCTGGAATGTTTGATTGGTAAAAGAACCATCAAGCAATTTCACGCCGTTGAAGTTGGTTTGTGTCGCTACACGATTGATCTCACTTTTCAGCTGTTGTGCCTCGGTATTGAGTGCAGCACGGTCAGAATCACTGTTGGTGGCATTGACAGACTGTACCGCCAGTTCGCGGATACGTTGCAAAGCATCACTGACACTGGCCAGTGAACCTTCAGCTGTCTGTGCTAACGAAACACCATCATTGGCATTACGCATGGCGACATTCATGCCATTTATCTGGGTTGTCATTCTTGATGAAATTGCAAGGCCAGCCGCGTCGTCTTTTGCGCTGTTGATACGCAGGCCTGATGATAAACGTTGTAGTGAGGTTGCTAAATCCATTGAAGACTGCTTAAGTTACGTTGCGCATTAAGAGATGCAACATTGGTATTGATTGTTAAAGCCATGATAATTCTCCGGTTCTGAGCAGATATACTACCGATATGGTGTATTTACTGCTTCCGGTATTATTAACGACTGTACTTAAAAAAACTTTAATCATATTTAGCATTTTTTTTAATACTTTACTTAAGCGACTCTTATTGAATGATGACGCCTTTATCACAGGCATCATCGCTATCCCATGGGTTCAGTGTTTTTTTCAATGTGCCAAGGTATTTATCATAATATGACCAGCGTTCAATTGTCGGCTGACACATATCATCTTCAAGCTCTACAATGCTAGTATTATTGATTCTAGGTTCTGTTCTATAACGCTCGGCACAGCCTGGTTGCCAGTCGAGTCCAATAAACTCAATTAGCTTTTTGCTATTAAGCTCAGACAGGTTTGCCATATCTTCATATTCAACGGTATGAATTTCCAGAGGTAATACTTTCTTCCAATGCGCCATGAGACGTTCATACTGCTGATAATAGATACCAATGTCTTTAAGATCGCAGGCGTAACCATGGTCGCCGGCAAAGTTATGAAAATAGCATGATAGCGAAACGTCTAATGGATTACGTCTACAATGAATAACGCGTGCATTTGGAAATAATAAAGCGATCAAACCAAGATAGATAAAATTTGTCGGCATTTTATCGGTGATAATTAATGAATTTTTTCGTTTATTATTAAGCGCCAGATTATTTATATCGTTGAGATAATACCGCGCAAAACCAAAAAGTGATTCAGCGGCATTATACTCAAAACTCATATAACTTTTATCCGTCTGTTCCAGTGTTAGTTTTAATTTTTTAGCGATATCACTGATCAGGTTTAATTCACCGCCCGCATATACATCAGAATGCCCGGCCAGGATCTGTTCGACCAGGGTTGTGCCTGAACGCGGCATACCAATAATAAACACCGGCTGTGCTGATTGACATAGTTCCAGTTTATTAAACTGCTGAAATAATTCAGGCGTAAACGTATTGATCACGTCCGATATGTATTTCACATGTTTATCTGAATCGAATTTTAATGAATTAGAAATATTAGCCACTGCATAATTTGCAAAGGCTTCATCGTATCGCTCAGATGCATTATAAATAGCACCAAGTGCAAAATAAAAACTACGACGATCTTCAAGCGGTAAAGTCTGTTTACTCAACAACGCTTCTATCACGTTGATATCCTGTTGAGTTATTGCCTCAGCATCTAACTGTACCAGGCCATGAAAATTTCTCGGGTCGGCTGGATTTATCTCAAAAGCAAGATGATAGTGCTTGAGCGCCAGAACCATATTGCCTGTCTGTAGATATAGCCTTGCCAGTTCGCCATGAACATCTCCATCTTTGTTGTCACGATCTAGTATCTCAATATATATTTTCGTCGCCTTGCTAAAGTCTGCCAACCTGGAATACACTAGCGCCAGGTTTTTATTTAAGCTGATGTTTTTAGGTGCGATAGCTAATGCAAAATTGAAGAGTTCCATGGCAACGGATATCATCCCCGCATCCATAGCAATCATTCCCAAACTATTAAGCGCAACAATATTTTCAGGTTGTAGCTGCAATACCTGCTGGTATAGATAATTTGCCTGTATCAGTTGTTTACCTTCATGATATTTTTCTGCTTCAACTATCAGTCGAAGAACTTCCTTTTGGTTTTTTTCAGAAAATACCTGTTTTGTCACTGATATCTTTTTTTTTATATTTTTATTTGTTTTTTTCATATCATGATCCTAGTCCACTACAGAAGACTACGGCTGTTATAGGATATTGAATAGAGACAGCCCTGTAATCTTTACAAACGTCTGCTGCGATGCCTGTAATGATAACTGTTGTTGTTGAAACAGACTAACCGCCTCAGCATAATCCAGGTCTTGTAAAGATGAGCGATTTTCTTTCAGTACCAGACTGAAACCGTCATTTGCATTTCTCTGATTATCGACCATATTCATTCGCGAGCCCACTTTCGCCCGAGTATTCGTAACCGACTCGAGCGCAGAATCCATACGGGTAAGTGTTGATGCAGAAATACTGTTGGCCTCTAGATCAGTAGCAAAATCATAAATTGCATTGAACATACTGCTAACACCGCCTGCCCCATCATCGACTTTCAGAAATACATCATTACCCGCATCACCCGTTACGACCTGTCGTTTCGGCCCAACTTGTATACTTCTCTGACCTTGATCACCGGCGTAAACAAAATTACCTGATCCAGCATCTGAAAACGGTTCGGTATCTGTTTTAAATCCTGAGAACAGATATTCGCCATTGGCATCCTTACTGTTCGATAACTGTAGCAAGCTGTCCAGCGTTGCCCTTACTTCTATCGCTATAATTTTTCTGTCCTGTGCTGTGTTAGTAGCATTGTTCGCCTGTACGGCTAATCCTCTTACGCGTTGCAACATATCACCAATATCTGTCAGTACAGTTTCTTCTAATGCGAGCCGTGTATCAGCAAAATCAGCATTACGTTGATACTGATCCGTTGTTTCTATCACTTGCGTCAGATTCAATATACGAGTGGCAGCACCCGGGTCATCACTCGGTGCAAGAATTTTCTGTCCTGTCGCAAGTTGTTGTTGAGTTTTCGCAAGTGCTGTTTGCTTATCCAGCATTGAGGTTACCGCTTGTTGATAAATTTGTGATGTCGAAAGTTGCATAATATTTACCTCAATGTATTTAATATCGTATCGAACAAGCTGTTCGCTACTGAAATTAGCTGCGCTGACGCCTGATAAGCCTGTTGATAACGCACCAGATTAGCTGCTTCTTCGTCCAGATTAACGCCTGAGTTTGCTTCTCGCGTTGACCTTACATTATCAAGAACTTGTTGCCTCGATAAACTATTAAGTTCGGCCTGTTTTGTGCCTGTAGCAACATCAGCGACCAACGAGTTATAACTTCCATTTACGCTGGTGGTGCCATTTGCCATTAACTTATTATTTGCTATTGCAGAAAACAACAACGCATTTCGGTTATCACCGACACCGCCGGTATTATATTCTGTACTGAATTCATCACCCGCCGCCGGCGAACCGGTAAGACGCATGCTATAGCCATGATCAATGCCACCAGGGGTGGGGAAGATATCACCGCCTGTTGCCGGGTTATAGATGATGCCGGCTTCCAGTAAAACCGGAACTGCAGGATTAGTATTATCAAAAATGTCGTAACTGTTAGAGCTGGTGAATCGTGCTAAAACAGGTGGCGATAACTGACCAGCGGTGGTCTGAAAAGTAGGGTCATTGATATCAGTAATGACACCGGCGCTGATTGCACCGGTACCGGTATTGCTGTTTGCTGACAAACTTCTTACTGGCGCGGCGGCGGCAATCTGCCGTCCGTCCGTCAGTTCCATCTTCATATCTACTGCTCCACTTCTGGTCGGACGTATGAGGTAGATGTCACCATTGGCGGGTGCTGCCGTAATTTCAATGCGTAAACCATCAGCAATAAAAGGATCCACCGCTGTTCCTGTACCTGTCATGGTGACAGCCTGATTTGTGTCATTTTGTGTTAGCTGCCAGGCACCTGAGTTAAACCGCATCGTGTAATCATTATTCGTTATCTGCGAAACATCATTGAACGACACATCCACGACGCCCGGTGCCCCGTTAACAGTAAGTGTCGTCGGAGTGCCCGTAGAAAAGAAGTTTCGTCCAAGATTGTTCTCCAGATCCATGCCCTGGTTCTGTTGTTCATTAACATATTGGCTTAATCCGATAGCGACCAGTCCAAGAC
>CAWBXM010000062.1:0-5594 GCA_963792545.1 uncultured Gammaproteobacteria bacterium
AATGTATTGCTCTATAACTAGTCATATACATAGAGATTTGAACGACGGATTAATTTACAGGATGGAAGGATACACCAGCCCCGTGCCTTCATAAAGGATTCGTTTCATTCTCATCGCTATTTTTAATGCTGCAACCAATAGGAGTTTTAGATCGAGCATGATGCAGATACAGAAAAAACCGGCAGACCACCTCATCAATGCCTATAACCAGATGATGACGGAGATGCGGAATACTTTTAAGCAAGTCGATGCTCAGACCGCTGATCAGCAAGACAATCGTGTAAAAAGCCATAATATAACACTACAGTTGTCACTGGAAACAGCCCAGCAACAGGCGGTAAAGTCAGGAAAAGTAAATGCCGACGAAGCATACGAGCTTGGCGAATATATCAAGCGTGATATCAACGACGCCGCCGAATACATGATGGAAACTAGCGATCAGTTTTATGACTGGTTGGCGCTTGATATCGAAGTGATCGAACGCAAAGTAATCGATACCTTTCTGCTCGTTGCCAACAAAACTCGTATTGAATTAGAACGACTTCAACAAACAGAAAAGGTCATTAATCCACAGATAAATACGGATGGACACAGATAAAAGCCTGGATATTCAAAATCCAGCTAAAACACTAATCGTCTTTTAGTCGTCCCAGTCACACAAATCGCGGATTTCAATCCGCTCCTACAAATGTTCCTACTACTCGTAGGAGCAGAATAAATTGTTTGGAACAATTTTTCACGTAAGCGGTGAAGCAGAGGGATATGCTGAATAATTTATTCCACGATGCCACACCTCAATAAAATCACTTCTCATCGATATAACGCTTTATCGCAAAGCCAGACAATAGCACCGTACACAATACAATAATCATCCAGTCACCCCAACGCACAAACGGAGTGGCGCCCGACATCGGCTGAATATCGGCGTTTAATACTGCGACTTCAAATTGCGGCAGTTGTTTGATTACCTCACCATGCGGACCGATGAAAGAGGTGATACCAGTATTGGTTGAGCGTATCATATAACGCCCAGTCTCCAACGCACGCATGCGGGCGATAGCATGATGCTGATGCGGCTCAATAGAGTCTTCAAACCAGGCATCATTACTGACATTGAGCAGTATCTTTGCTTCGGGCAAATCCTTAATTACATCGCGGGAAAAAGCTTCTTCGAAACAGATAGACACTGCCAGTGGAATATCACGCACTGTCAATAGAGGCTGATTTTCATCGCCAGAAGCAATATCCGACATCGGAATTTTTACGAACTTGTTGAAAAACTCGATAAGAAAACGCAGTGGAATATACTCACCCAGTGGCACTAGATGGCGCTTACTATAAAGCCCACCGTTAACACTTAAAACACTATTCAGCAGGCGTTTATCATCATTTTTCACAAAGATACCAAGCAATAGATCTGTATCTCGTGCTTTCATCTCATCTTTCAACTGTTGGACATAGGGTACGACACGATACCAGTAGTCCGGTAGGGCAGTTTCTGGCCAGACAATCAGATCCACATCCCTCTGCGCCAACGTTAGATCATGATAGCGATCCAATGTTAGCTGCCTATGAGACCGCTTCCATTTATCCTTCTGTGCAATATTGCCCTGGATCATGCTAACGTTCAGAATGTCACCATCTGCTTCAGTCCAGTTGACTGTTTTTACCAGGCCTCCGAGCAGCCAGATAATAAATATCAATGACACCATTGCGAGACCAGTCCTCGATTTTAGCTGGACCGACCTGTTAACGAGTACAGCAATACCGCCCGCAGTCAACGCGATCAAACCACCAATAGCATGGTTACCAAGTACTGGTGCATAACCTGAAAGTGGCATATCTATCTGCGTATAACCTAATTGCATCCAGGAGAAACCCGTCATCACATAACCTTGCAACCATTCAAAAACAATCCAGCTGGCAGGGTAAAACAACAAAAAACGTAATACAGGATTACCCGGTAAATAACGGTTTACCGCATAAACAGATAGCGCAGTATAAAGACTGAGGTAACAGCACAATAAAAAAATGAGCAGCACAGCAAAAATAACTGGGGCACTGCCATGTACGTGCAAACTGTAAAAGATCCAGCTAACACCTGTACATTGCAGGCCCAGACCAAACAGCCAGGCATTGATCGCAGCCTGTTTTGCCGGCAGTCGATTCCAAAAATAAAAAGGGACGGCCAGGGTAAAAAAAATCAGCCCGCTTAAATCAAAAGGCGCAAACGCCAACGTCGTCAGACCGCCAGCAACTAAACTTAAAAACCACCAGTATGGCCGCAATGAGACATTCAAAAAATTTTCCACGTTATCCTAAACTTCCACACAATTATCCAGATAAACAACCCCTAATAGATCAAGCACAAGTGGCACTATTCACTACTCACTGTTTCACCAACATTCTCACCATCTTCTGATAACAAACTCACCTGTAGATTATTAATGCGTCTTGAATTTGCACTGATAACTTTGAAATGGAAATTATCGATTATCACTTCTTCACCGCGCTCGGGGAAATGTCCCAGCTGAAAAGTTACCAGCCCGGCTATGGTTTCAAATTTGTCATGGCTGAGTTTAGAATCGAAATACTGGTTAAACTCGTCGAGTGGCGTCAGTCCGCGTACACTGTAACGCTGAAACCCGCTGCGCCGGATATTGGTCACATCAGCGTCGTCATGCTCATCATCAATCTCGCCAACGATCTGTTCGAGCACATCTTCGATGGTGACCACACCAGCAACACCGCCATATTCATCGATGACCATTGCCATATGATTACGGCTTTCCCGAAAGTCTTTTAACAGCACATTTAGACGCTTGCTCTCGGGTACAAAAACCGCTGAGCGCAAGATATCTCTCATCTCAAAATTTTTACGACTGAGCTCATCATGATAATGCGTCAGATCTTTCGCCAACAAAATACCAACGACTTCATCAAGACTTTCATCTACCACCGGGAAGCGGGAATGACCTGAGTTAGCTACGATTGCAAGCATATCTTCGATACCCATATCTTCCTGAACAACCACGAGATGTGAACGTGGCACCATGATGTCACGCACCTGCATTTCAGAAACCTGAAACACGCCTTCTATCATCGTCAAAGCATTGAGATCGATGACCCCCTTTCGCTGTGCCTCACGTAGATGGTCTAACAGTTGAGTACGGTCATCGGCCTTCTTTAAAAAAAACTTATTTTTAATAGTGTCTAACCAGCCTTCCTTTTTATCATTTTTATTCATTATCTTTATCGATTAAACCATTTGTTTACAAGATGAATTATTGACAGGGCTATATTTGATAAGGACTATCAATGCCGATTTGTTTAAGTATTTTTATTTCCAGCTGCTCCATTATCTGCGCCTCATCATCGTCGACATGATCATAACCTTGCAGGTGCAACATGCCATGCACCACCATGTGTGCCCAATGGGATTCTTCAGTTTTAGATTGCTGCTGAGCCTCCTGCTTGATAACTTCAGCACACAAGACAACATCACCCAGGAGACAGATATCAACCTCTTCTGGTGATTGCATAGGAAAAGACAACACGTTGGTGGCCTTGTCTTTTCCCCGGTATTGCCTGTTTAGCTCCTGTATCTCATCTGAAGATGTTATTAACAGACTGACAATAGCAGGCGTTTTATCGAGATAGGCAGCGGATGCCCAGGATTGCAGCTGTGATAAATCAGGAAGGGAGGCAACAGCTTGCGCCGATTCCGGCTCAGGCGGCTCCGCTTGAGGAGCGCCATCACCGCCATCGTCGCCAGACTCAATCGAATCTGATAGCGTATCTGAAATGGAAACGTCAACAGTAATGGTCATCAGTCAGATAGAAAAAAAGCCGTCATTTCGACTCGTCCCGTTCGTAAGCATGCACTATTTTTTTAACCAGGGGATGCCGTACAATATCCCCTCTTTGAAAATGAGTAATACCAATATCTTCAATATCCATCAATATTTTTAAAGCGTGGCGCAAACCGGAAGTCTTTTCACGCGGCAGATCGACTTGTGTAATATCGCCGGTAATAACCGCTTTCGAACCAAACCCAATCCGTGTCAAAAACATTTTCATCTGATCGATAGTGGTATTTTGCGCTTCATCCAATATGATAAAAGAATCGTTTAATGTGCGACCGCGCATATAAGCCAGTGGCGCGATCTCTATGACATTACGCTCGACCAGCTTCGCTACTTTTTCCTGACCCATCATTTCAAATAATGCATCATACATCGGGCGCAGATAAGGATCGATTTTTTGTGCCAGATCACCCGGCAAAAAACCGAGACGCTCACCCGCTTCGACTGCCGGACGCACTAATATCAATCGATCAACCAGATCATTTTCCAGCGCTTCGACCGCGCAGGCAACAGCCAGATAAGTTTTACCTGTACCAGCCGGTCCGACACCGATCGTTAGGTCCTTACTTTTAATCAGTTCGAGATATTGTTGCTGATTTTTGCCACGACCGTTGATTTTTCCACGACGGTTTCTGACGGCATTGGCGGCATCATCAAAGTCTGTAATATTCGTATTATCTGACGGGTCTACAACATTTTCGTTAAGATATAATTGCACCGCCTCAGGCGATAGCGTCTCATGCCCCGCGACATTGTATAGGGTTTGAATCGCACTCTTAGCGGTTTTTAAAATTCTACCGCCACCACTAATTTCAAACTGATTGCTGCGACAGTTAATCTTTACGCTATAAAAGTCTTCTATCTGACTTAAATGCTGATTAACCGGACCACACAGGTTGAGTAGTCGCTGATTATCCATAGGTACAAGTTCAAATTGAATACTTGAGACAGTGTTAGAGATCTGGTTTTTAGAAGCTGGGCTTTTAAATGGCTGCATTAATAATTACGAGCACAATAATTCATGCAATTTTACGGTTTGTGTGATTATTTTCGGAGTTATCATTTATAACATGATTCAGTTTATTTGCATGTGAGAGATGAACTGCGGTTAATCCCACCAGCTCACCCTGTAGAGAGTTGCTTCTTATTTCGGTAATTCTCACGTCGACAAAGTGTCCGATAAGGTCTTCACTGCCGGTAAAATTTACCACACGATTATTTTCAGTACGACCAGCCATCTGTGTCTCGCTTTTTCTGGAAACACTGTCGACCAATACTGAATGTACTGTATTGAGCATTTTTTGATTAATGACTGCAGCATTCGACGCGATAACATCCTGCAAAATACCAAGACGATGTTTCTTTATCAGGTCCGTTGTATTGTCTTTCATTATAGCCGCTGGTGTTCCTGGCCGAGCGCTATAGATAAAGCTATATGAATGATCAAAACCAACCTCTTCAATCAATTTCAAAGTGTCGGCAAAATCTTCATCACTCTCATCCGGAAAACCTATAATAAAATCAGATGATATCGTTATACCCGGCCGTGCAATCTTTAAACGGCGAATAATATCTTTATAGTGTGCAGCAGTGTGCCCACGTTTCATTGCTGCCAGTATCTTATCCGAACCACTCTGCACAGGAAGATGTAAAAAACTGACGAGTTCCGGCACCTGTGCGTAAACATCGATCAGGTCATCATTAAATTCCATCGGGTGCGAGGTTGTA
>CAWBXM010000063.1:0-11362 GCA_963792545.1 uncultured Gammaproteobacteria bacterium
CTCATCTTTAGATTCTGCAGCTTTTAATATCAGCTCCTGCATTGGCTTGGAATATTTCTGAAAACCGACAATATCTTCTACTAGCTCAGACGCATCTATAGCGGTTAATGGCTCAAAGTTTGAGATGAAGTTCCCCTCTTCGGCAAGGTCTGACTCTGTCTGCGTATCATGGCCTCGGTTGATCGCATCGTCTGGGCGCTGAAATAATCGTCTTTCACAATTCTTAACTAATTTCACACTCGGGTTGTTGTATCGTTCATTCAGCATCCCTTCAACATAACTAACAGGTATTACTGTAGATGCTGTTATATCATCTTCAGTTTGTACTTTTGTTGCGGCAACAAAATCCTGCCTTAATTTATATATTCGCCAGGTGCCGTCACTACGTACACCAACACGTAAATAACTAGTAATCATCTTACGCCCGTCAAACTTCAACTCATGACCAGGATAACCATTAACCTCATCAACAGAAAAATGCTCGCGCCAGTTGCCTTGCCATTCGGTCTTATAAAAACGCTTTATCAGATAGACCAGTGCCAGTATGTGCTGAGGAATGCTTTCCAGCCACTGGTTATATTCATCGGTATAAGTCTCAGCAGATGGCGTTAACAAACGAATGACCGAGCCTAAACTACGTTTACTGGTTAATACATCCCGATCATCATTTGTAGAACTATCGCGACGTCGCTTTGTGTAATCATAATTAAAAATAGCTTCGACCTGATCCAGGTTCTCTTCAAAATCACCGACAAATATCGGCCCTGATATCATCGAGTCTTCGATAGATTTTGAAATTTCAGACTTACCGCCACCCGACACCGTACTCGGCTTGTGACAAAAAGTACCTTCACCCAAAGTGCCTATCAAACGCCAGCTAGGTGCCTGCGGATGCTTCTGCATATGCACTTTAAAACCACTCGGATAAATATAGGTATATTTTACCCGCAGTTTAATTTGTTGCTCGCTTCCATTCTTTGACCAGCTTATTTTTTGCTCCTGCATATCTACATGCGCGTTTTCAGGAATATATACGATATCTGAAAACTGATTATCAATGGCATAACCCTCAGCTTTAACGAATATGTTGCCCTCTAACTGAGTGCATACTCGCTCAAAGGTATGATCACTCATTTCAGCTTCAATTTTAGGCAAATAATAATTACCTAAGTTGAAACGCGGAAAAGCGACAGCGCCACCTGAATGTTCCTCTTCAACACCACCAAAAAGATTTGCTGAATAACTAATCTGTGATTTGATTTCTTTTTTACTGTAACCAAAATAATTATCTGCGATGATAGTGACAATTACACCATCCATATCACGACAGACTACTTTAAACGCGCCGCCGTCATTGTATAGTTCATCATCGTTTTTCCAGCACATGCCTTCACTACGCTGGCGCTCAGTCGCTTCATCGTAATGCGGTAGACCGAGTGTTTTTTTAGCTATTTTAGTTAGATGTGGCGCCAGGATGACACAACCGCTATGGCCGGTCCAATGATCAATATCCAGAGCAGCATCGTTTTCTGCAAGGAAAGGATCACCACCATTACCAAAGATTGTCTCCACAAAATCAAGGTTGGAAACCAATGAACCGGGGGCAAAAAATCGTACTTCCAGCGTTTTCTCTGGTAGCACTCCTTCGATTTCAGGACGCACAATAGGACGCAATAATAGCGAGACCCACATATCGGCAGGCTCATCTTGTTCACTGGCTATCGGCAGGCTCAATAGTTCTGTCGGTGGGTCGAGCGCTATCTGTAACAAGTTGGCGTAAACATTAACAGGCACAGCTTTTTTATCTGCAGGTATCGGAAGACCGCCCTCGACGATATGGAACACCCCTGAGGTTGTTCGGCGGTCATTTTTTGGGTTATGTAATACACCCTGTAATAAACGATATGATTCAATCAGATCAGATTTGTAGGTATTACTGTTATACGGCAGCGATAGCTCACGGGCAATACCTTCTTCATTCAGATTAAAGGTTTTACCTGGTAGTTTGATCTCAACATCAATATTATTGCGCTTCAAATATTCATTTAAAAAAGTCTGAATGCGCTGGTCAGCCGGGCAACGATACTCAGAAAGTAACTGGCGCTGCGCAGAATAGTTTTTAAGTAGACTGTCAGCCACCGAGAGATAACCCTGGTCTGAACTTAATTTACAACGGTGCCCTAATGAAGCCAACTGCAGACAGATATGCTGCAAGGCAATTTCACGTTTATCGACGGATCTTCTGTCTGGAAAAGAGAATTTTTCTGATGAATTTATGACGGTAGCCAAAACTAAAACCTCAACGGCATCACTAACTTACGGGGTGCTAATTTTAGATGGGTAGGAGTAATATAGCCAATCGAATTAATGCCATATAAGTATAATGCTATATACTTATATCTATTATAAACAAGGAGTTGCTCTACAATCGACTTTTTTGCACCATTACTGTGCGAATTTTCTAATAATTATTAAAAATTTTTCTATCTTTTTCACTACAAACAAAAAGCCCTTACAGACTCTTGCTTCTGCAAAAACTTTATTACCGCTAAATATTAATACTTTTAACTAAATCTCATCATCTGCGCCCGCGTTGCCGACAGCTGCCTGTTGTTCATCAATCAGTTTTTGCTCTAGTTTTATTTTTAACATCGCAGCTTCATATCTTCGTACTTTTTCAGCCATTTCAATTTTTTCTGCTTCAGCCTGTTGTGCTAGTTGCTGCTCTTTTGTAAGTTTCGGATCCGCCTTCTTCTCTTTTTTTGGTGATGCTACAGGCGCTGCTAACTGGAGCTTATTTTGAGCTTTTTGCCTATCCTTTTCCTGTTGCCTTTCCTGCTGAGCCTGTTTATTGGCTTTAATCTCAGCTCGAACTAAAGCCATCTCATTTTGAACATTTGCATCACCTAACAAGCTAACCTGTTGAAAAAGTCTGAGTGATTCATCTAAGTCTTTTTTTACACCAAGACCCTGATGATATAACTGTGCCAGCAAAAATGCAGCCTGGCCCTTACCCGCGTTAGCATCAGATTCAACACTTGCCAACCAGGATGAATATATCGCCGGATCATAACCCTGTTTCTTTATCGTTAGATAAACCAATCTATCTTGTGCTGCTTTCATACCCCCTTTAGAGGCTAGACCATACCAGTGTTCTGCTTGCGCCATATCCTGCTTAACGCCATCGCCGGCTTCATACATGCATGCCAATCTATATTGTGCAGGAACATTGTCCCTAAGCGCCAACTTATGTTGAAATTTAAATAAGGAGCTGGTTTCGCTGGCAGCCTCTTCCGCATGAGACGTTACAGGTAAGGAGACAGCTATAAAGCCAAGAAGAAGTATTGATGTAAAAAAATTTTTATATTTCATAAGAATGCACATTCTCTATTAGAACAACCGATTTTTGCGCATTTATGTTACATATGTATATGTATGCCAAGTTAGTAGCATAATCAAGTTTTTTACTAAATTTTCAAAACAAAGCACTCTATTTTATTTTTTTTGGGGGCGCTTCCAACCATTTATCGACTTTTGTGTAATACGGCTAAGCGTTAAGGTATCACCATCAACATCTTTTGTTATTGTCGATCCAGCTGCAATAGTTGCGTTTTCACCTACCGTCACTGGAGCTACTAACTGTGTATCTGAACCTATAAACACACCATCTTTAATTATGGTTTTATATTTATTTGCACCATCATAATTGCAGGTGATGGTACCGGCGCCAATATTTACATTTTTACCAATTTCGCTATCACCTAGATAAGTGAGATGACTCGCCTTACTATTTTCACCCAACGCTGTATTCTTTATCTCAACAAAATTACCGACACGGCTGTTATCCTTCAAATGCGTGCCTGGTCGAATACGAGCAAATGGCCCGACCTCTACCTTTGTCTCTAGTTCGGCATTTTCTATTACTGAATATGGTTTGATAATACAGTCATTACCAATACGACTATCTTTTATAATGCAGCCAGCGCTGATAATCACGTTGTTACCAATACTTACAGTACCTTCGAACACACAGTTAACATCGATAAAACTATCACTTCCTACAACCAGTTCGCCACGTACATCAATTCTTTCGGGATCCGCCAGACTGACACCATCTATTAATAATTCATCCGCGACGCCTCGTTGAAATATCCTCTCCAGGCGTGCCAGCTGTTTCCTGTCATTAACACCTTCAACTTCATAGCTGTGCTCGACCTGCGTAGTAATGATTTTATTTCCATCATTTACTGCTAGTGCGATAAGGTCCGTTAGATAATATTCCCCCTGAACATTGTCGTTATCAATTCGACTCAGACAGTCATTTAGATAACCTGCACGCACCGCAAGAATACCGGTATTAACTTCATCGATATTTCTGATATCTTCTGATGCATCTTTATGTTCGACAATAGAGCTTACTTCTCCATTAGTCCGAACAATACGGCCATAACCCGTTGGATCATCAAGCTTAACAGTCAACAAGGAAACATCATCAGCTGTTACGTCATTCAGCAATGCCCTAAGTGTTTCTGCTTTTATCAATGGCACATCACCATACAAAACTAACGCTATATCCTCAGCCTGTATATTAGGACTAGCTTGCTGCACAGCATGCGCTGTACCCAGCTGTTTATCCTGCAACGCCCATTCAACATCAAAGTGTGAACATTGCTGCTTTAATAGTTCGCCGCCATGTCCATAAACTACCTGAACCTGCATGGCACCTAGCTTCATGCTGGTATTATAAACATGCTCGACCATCGGTAGTCCTGCAAGTTTATGCAAAACCTTTGGTTTTATCGAGCGCATACGCGTGCCTGCACCCGCAGCTAAAATAATGACGGAGAGACTCATGGTCTTATACCCTAAATTTAATTTATTGCTAAGTAATATTGTTTAGCAAGAATTTTACACCACAGCTTGCGCTGATGACACCGAGCTATTATTACCTATCGATAATTATTAGCTCATTATTTCACTACTGTTATAGTTTATATGGCATATATCGCCACAAAAAAGGCCGGACTCTTTCGAGTCCGGCCTTTTAATATAACTACAAACAGATTATTATTTTTATAACTTTACTTTTTCTTGCGAAGTTTTCGTAGCGCTTCAATCTGCGCAACCGCCTCGATTAACTCTGCTTTTGCTTTTACATAATCCATATCAGATACCTTATCCTTCATCGCTGCCTCTGCGCGCGCTTTAGCTTCCAGCGCTGCGGATTCATCGATATCTGCTGCTCGTAAAGCCGTGTCAGATAAGACCGTTACGATATGTGGTTGCACTTCGAGAATACCACCGCTGACAAAGAAGCTTTGTTCTGCGCCACCTTGCTCCACAATGCGAATAACACCAGGCCTCAAGGTCGATAACATTTGTGTATGACGCGGCATAATACCTACTTCGCCATCCTCTGCAGGCGCGTACACTTCAGTTACTGTACCGGAGTACATTTCACTCTCAGCACTTACGATATTCAAATGCATTGTCATTGCCATAATTACTGCTCTTAAAACTTATATATTAAAAAATTATTTTAATTCAAAACCTTTAATAGTAACTCTTATAGCGTTTTCGCTTTTTCAACAGCTTCTTCGATACCGCCAACCATATAAAATGCCTGCTCTGGCAAGGCATCGTGATCGCCATTAAGTATGGCCCTAAATGCTGACAGTGTATCTTTCAACGATACATATTTACCCGGTGAACCAGTAAATACTTCTGCCACAAAGAATGGCTGTGATAAGAAACGTTGCACCTTACGCGCACGAGCAACGGCCTGTTTATCATCATCTGATAATTCATCCATACCCAAAATCGCAATAATATCTTTTAGCTCTTTATAGCGTTGCAATAGACCCTGCACACCACGTGCGATATCGTAATGTTCTGAACCAATTACCAGTGGATCAAGAATCCGTGAACTTGAATCCAGTGGATCCACCGCAGGATAAATACCTAGCTCAGCTACCTGACGCGATAATACTAATGTCGCATCTAAGTGAGCAAAAGTTGTAGCTGGAGACGGGTCAGTCAGGTCATCCGCAGGTACATAAACTGCCTGGAATGAGGTGATCGAACCGGTCTTTGTAGAAGTAATACGCTCCTGGAGCACACCCATCTCTTCCGCAAGTGTTGGCTGATAACCTACCGCAGAGGGCATGCGACCAAGTAGCGCGGATACTTCTGTTCCAGCAAGTGTGTAACGGTAAATGTTATCTACGAACATCAATACGTCACTACCCTGATCGCGGAAGTATTCCGCCATGGTCAACCCTGTTAGAGCAACACGAAGGCGGTTACCAGGCGGCTCATTCATCTGACCGTAAACCAGTGCTACCTTATCGAGTACACCACCTTCCTGCATCTCGTAGTAGAAATCATTTCCTTCACGAGTACGCTCACCAACACCGGCAAATACAGAGAAACCGCTGTGCTCGACCGCGATATTACGAATCAACTCCATCAGTGTTACTGTTTTACCAACACCAGCACCGCCGAATAAACCAATTTTACCGCCTTTGGCGATCGGCATGACCAGATCGATTACTTTAATACCGGTTTCCAGAATTTCTGTTGCTGAGGACTGTTCCTCAAACTTAGGTGGTTTACGATGTATTGGCATGGTTTCTTCGTGGCCAATGTCACCCTGATTATCAATCGGGTTACCTAAGACGTCCATGATACGGCCTAAAGTTTTAGGGCCTACTGGCACACGGATAGCATCACCCGTGTTTTTAACTTCCATGCCGCGACGCAAACCTTCGGTGGCGCCCATTGCGATCGCACGCACAACACCATCGCCTAATTGTGCCTGCACTTCCATGGTCAAACCTGTTTCATCAAGTTTTAGCGCGTCGTAAACTTTAGGAATGGAGTCCCGTGGAAATTCGACGTCAATAACCGCGCCGATAATCTCTACTACGTTTCCGGTACTCATGATTGTTATCCTCGTAAATACTTATGTATTAAAATGTTAAATTTCTAGTCAATAATTTATTAACAATGGACCCGTCTTAAGAAACAGCCGATGCGCCAGCGACGATCTCAGAGATTTCCTGAGTAATCGATGCCTGTCTTGCTTTGTTATAAATTGTTTGTAATTCTTTAATAATGTCAGATGCGTTATCCGTTGCGCTCTTCATCGCAATCATACGTGCTGACATCTCACAGGCGATATTTTCAACGACACCTCTATAGACCTGAGACTCAATAAAACGCATCATTAATGCATCGATGATTGGTTTCGTATCTGGCTCGTAGATATAATCCCAGTGATGGTCCAGTTCCTCGTCAATTTCACCAGTGGCTGGAATCAGCTGCTGCACAGCTGCTGTTTGCGTCATGGTATTTTCAAATATATTACTGACCAGGAACAAACGATCAATTTTGCCTTCGTCATAAGCATCAAGCATCACCTTAACCGTACCGATTAACTGTTCGTGCGATGGCTTGTCACCTAAATCTGCAATGTTTGAAACGATGTTTCCATGCCGGCGCGCAAAAAAGGTCTGAGCTTTTTTGCCAATAGCACAGATATCAATCTCAACATCTTTATCGTGCCAATCTGACATTTGATTAACCGCTGCTTTAAACAGGTTGGTGTTTAAACCACCGCATAAACCACGGTCTGTCGAGATAACGATATAACCAACGCGCTTTACTTCTTCACGGTCTTGCAGGTACGGGTGCTTGTATTCACAATGTGCCTGCGCAAGATGACTCAAAACATTCCGCATTTTTTCGGCGTACGGACGAGATGCACTCATACGCTGTTGAGCTTTGCGCATCTTACCGGCCGCTACCATCTCCATTGCTTTGGTGATCTTTTGTGTATTTTTTACACTTTTGATCTTGGTGCGTATTTCTTTAGCGCCTGCCATAGTTATTCTCTATTAAAAACTTTATCGTCTGTGATTACTGTTTTGTACTTTATTATTAGCTACAGGTGTTAGGTTAGTAAGTACCTTTCACTTTAAAGTCTTCTAAAGCAGATCTCATTGCTTCAGCAATTTCCTCATTGTAATCACCTGCCTCACTGATCTGTGCGAGAAGATCAGTTTTATTGCTCTTCATGTATGCGTGCATTGCTGCTTCATATCTAACGATCTCCTTAACATCGACATCCTGCAAGAAACCTTCATTAGCCGCAAACAGTGAGAAACCCATTTCAGCAATTGACAGTGGCGAATATTGAGCCTGTTTCATGAGCTCAGTTACACGTTCGCCAAGTTCTAACTGTGCGCGTGTTACATCGTCAAGATCGGATGCAAACTGTGCGAATGCGGCGAGCTCACGGTATTGTGCGAGCGCTAAACGAACACCACCACCTAATTTTTTGATAATGCTTGTCTGTGCTGCACCGCCAACTCGAGATACAGAAAGACCCGCATTGATCGCTGGGCGAATACCTGCATTGAACAGATCTGACTCAAGGAAAATCTGACCATCTGTAATAGAAATCACGTTAGTTGGTACGAATGCAGAAACGTCACCGTCCTGGGTCTCAATGATTGGCAAAGCGGTTAATGAACCTGTTTTTCCTTTTACTTCACCATTAGTGAATGCTTCAACATACTCTGCATTAACACGTGATGCACGTTCTAATAAACGTGAATGCAAGTAAAATACATCACCAGGATATGCCTCTCGACCTGGAGGACGACGCAGTAACAATGAGACCTGGCGGTAAGCCCATGCCTGTTTTGTCAGGTCATCATACACAATCAATGCATCCTGACCACGGTCACGGAAATACTCACCCATGGTACAACCCGAATAGGGTGCAAAATATTGCATCGCCGCTGATTCTGCTGCAGTAGCAGCAACGATGATGGTATGCTCCATGGCACCGTGTTCTTCTAATTTACGTACGATATTCGCCACGGTTGATGCTTTTTGACCGATCGCTACATATATACATTTAACGCCGGTAGTTGTCTGATTAATAATGGCATCGATCGCTACCGCTGTTTTACCTGTCTGGCGGTCGCCAATAATTAACTCGCGTTGGCCACGACCTACGGGCACCATAGCGTCAATCGCTTTCAGACCTGTTTGTACAGGCTGGTCAACTGATTTTCGCTCGATTACACCTGGAGCAATTTTTTCAATCGGGGCGCTTAATTCAGCGTTAACAGGACCTTTACCATCGATAGGCCGGCCAAGCGCATCAACAACTCGACCTAGCAGTGCTTCACCGATTGGCACTTCTAAAATACGGCCGGTACACTTAGCTGTGTCTCCTTCAACCAGGTGACCATAGCTACCTAAAACCACCGCGCCAACTGAATCGCGCTCCAGGTTTAACGCTATCGCAAAGGTATCGCCAGGTAATTCGATCATCTCTCCCTGCATTGCATCGGCAAGGCCGTGAATACGAATGATACCGTCAGTTAAACTAACGATGGTACCTTCAGTACGGGCTTCAACTTTCTGCTCGAAGTTTTCGATTCGTGATTTTATCAGTTCACTGATTTCTGATGGATTGAGTTGCATTGTATTGCCTCTTATCGTCCTAATGAAAGCGCAAGAGAATCTAATTGCGATTTCATAGACGCGTCTATAATAGTGTCACCGGCTTTTATTACCACACCACCAATTAACGATGCATCGACCGTTGTTGTTAGCGTAATTTCACAGCCAAGTTTATTCTTTAAAGTTTTAATTAATTCGTCAGTCTGCTCTGTAGTCATCTCAAATGCAGAAACGACTTCAGCATCAATTTTGTTTTCTGCTTTTGCTCGCGCAACTTCAAACTGGTCCAGCACATCAGACATTAATTCTAAACGACCATTCTCTGCCATTAACTTGACGAGATTTTGCTGTTGCTCGTTTGCATTACTGCCCATGATCTGAATAATCAGATCACCTTTTTCCTGTTTGCCCATATCCAGGCCGCTTAGCAGGTCTTTGATCTGTGCATCGTTAATTACATTTGCTAGATTTGTCAGCGCATCACTCCAGGAGTCGAGCGCGCCAGACTGGCTAGCGATGTCATAAACTGCCTTCGCATAGGGTCTTGCTGCTGTGGTGAAATCAGTCATTGAGATTTTCCGTAAAGGCTATCAGTTATCGTTAGCTGTTTAAAGTTGAGCGGCAAGGTCATTAAGTGAACCTGCGTGTGTCTCTTTATCAACTTCACGTTTCAAAATCTTCTCAGCGCCTGAAATAGCTAATGTCACCACTTCCTGACGTAGATGTTCACGTGCGCGATTAACTTCCTGTTCGATTTCTGCATTTGCACCCGCTTTGATTCGCTCTGCTTCTGTACGGGCATCGTCTTTTGCTTCGTCGACAATTTCGTTTGCACGTTTCTGCGCCTGCGTAATAATGTCAGAAGCTTTACCTTTTGCTTCTTTGAGATGCTCAACGGCTCTCTTCTTGGCGAGTTCCTGCTCGTGCTGACCACGTTCTGCTGCTGCCAGACCATCTGCAATCTTCTTTTGTCTCTCTGCCAGCGCTGCAACCAGTGGTGGCCACACATAGGCATAACAAAACCAGACGAAAATCGCGAAGGTTATCGATTGACCAATCAGCGTTAGATTAATATTCATCCGCTTCTTACCTTATTGATATTTAATTTCGTTTCTTAACCGTTGTTTTACAACAACCGTTTTACAACGACCCGATTTACAACATCTATTACGCAACAGCGAATATAACGTAGAAAGCCACACCAACTGCAATCATTGGTACCGCGTCAGTCAGGCCCATCATCAAGAAAAACTGGCCACGTAATAAAGGAATTAGTTCCGGTTGGCGAGCTGCGCCTTCAAGGAAACGTCCGCCTAATACACCGATACCAATCGCTGCACCTAAAGCACCTAAACCCATCATGATTGCACCAGCTAAGTAAAGCGTCGCACTTACTTCATTCATTGTATTCTCCTAATAGAATTTTAAATTCGTTGTTGTTCAGTTCGTCTATAATTTTGTTACTTATAACCTTGTTTCAAACTTTACATTTAGTGTTCTTCACTAACCTGATAAGCCAGATCCATATAAACAATGCTCAGTACCATAAAGATGTATGCCTGCAGGGTAATAATCAAAATATGGAATATCGCCCAGCCTAATTGCAGGAAGCCACCAAATATACCCAGCGCCCAGCCGCCGCCATACATGATGGCAATCAGGATAAAGATCATCTCGCCGGCAAACATATTGCCGTATAAGCGCAGAGATAGTGATAGTGGTTTTGCTATCAATGAAACAAATTCCAGCATAAAGTTGATCGGTATAAATATCAGTTGTAGCAACTTATTATTTGAACTGAATGGATGCAGTGTTAATTCACCAGCAAAACCCTTGACACCTTTGATTTTTATACTGTAATACAGTGACAGCATAAAGACAG
>CAWBXM010000064.1:0-9200 GCA_963792545.1 uncultured Gammaproteobacteria bacterium
AATTCATGAAAACCAATGGCAGACAAAATCGAAAAGTATTTAAAGTATCTGAAGGCAGCTATACAGAAAAAGAAAAACAGTTCACTAAATATTTTTCATTTAAACAGATATCAACACGAAAATATTATGCAGGCGAACATAAGTTCACAATCATTGTTAATGGTATAGACCAGCTAACTCGCTCATTTAACCTGATCTTTTAACGCTTTAAAAAACACCAAACAGTTTATTGTCTGCCTGATGTTTATGGATCAATTCAATAACCGAAGTGTTCCCAGAAAGCTCGGCCAGATTCATCGCCTGTTCACGTTTATTATTTCTGATATTTATATCTGCGCCGGCATCCAGTAACAACTTTACAGATCCAGCACTCTCAGCAATTACCGAAAGCATAAGAGGTGTATTACCGACATTATTTTTGCCATTCACATCCGCACCTTTGGTGATTAATAGCTTAACGATTGGCGTATACCCTCGACTTGCTGCTACCATCAATGCTGTATTTCCGTCTTCTGCCTGGGCATCAACCGACATGCCTTTTTTCATTAGCATGGATGCGATTTTTATATTATTTAACAACGCCGCCTGATGCAACAAACTCAATCCATCACTATCTTTACTATTGATATTTGCATGGTTTCTTATTAGATAATCAACTGTCGCTATCCTGACCGAATCATCCGCTGAGCCAATGGCATACCAAAGAGCATCATGACCAGAGTTATCCTGTTTACTTATATCTGCACCAGCAGCGACCAGTTGTTTGACGGTTGATAATGACATCGTTGAAACAGCCAACATCAAATCATTTTTTCCATCTATTAGTGTATTATCTGCTTCAGCTTTATTGGCCAGCAACTGCTTCGTGACTGTTTCATGCTTATTTAAAATAGCATATGACAGTGCACTGCGATGTTTTTTATCCGTCGCTTTCACATCTGCACCGGCTGCAAGCAAAACTTTTACCGAACTCTCTTTACCCTGTTCAGCAGCACACATTAAAGGTGTAATACCTGCTTTGCCTGCCTGATTAACCACCGCTCCTGAAGCAACAAGCTGACGGATTATCTTATCGCGTCCCTGCAATGCTGCACGCGTTAGCGGGGTATGACCTTCATGATCTCGCTGGCTTGGGTTGGCCCCTTTCTTCAACAGTGCGGTAACAACATCTTCCTGCCCTCGCCACACAGCTATCATTAATGCTGTCCAGTCTTTATAAACACCTGTTTTACTACTGTTAAGAACCGCCAATTTTTGCTTAACTGTCAGCCCATCTTTTTGTTTTACGGGTAGTCTGGCGCCATATTTTTTCAGTAATGCCACGGTTGAGTCATGTTTACCTTTTGCCGCTAACATAATAGCGGTTTCACCCTTACGATTTTTTGTCTGCACAGGTGATTTACTTGTTAACAATACAGAGGCTGTAATCTTGTATCCCTTTGCAGCTGCCAGCATCAATGCAGTATTACCGTTAGCATCTTTACTGCCCAGTTTTGCACCCCCGTTAACCAGCTCGCGAACAATACGTGCTTCACCTAATGATGCGGCAACAACAAAGAGGGCATCTTTGTATTTATCAACGGCATTAACGTCTGCGCCATGTTTAATGAGCAAACTGACGATGCCAGCATGTTTTTGCGTGACGGCATCTAGAAGAACCGATCGCTGATACTTGTCACTTGTATTTGCACTTACTCCTGCTTCAAGTAATTGTTTTACTATCCTGGTATCGCCGGCATTAACTGCATGTATAAGCGCTTCTTCTATATCCTCTGCATTTTCTATAAGTGCTGGCGCTGGCTCCCCTGACTGGATTTTCTGTAAGCGCCTGGCCGCATTATTATGGCCTTGCTTCACCGCAGCACTGTACCAGTAGATGGCGTCTTTATCGCTTCTTTTTACACCGATGCCCTCTTCATAGAAAACACCCATGGAATACTGCGCACGCTCGTATCCCTGGCGTGCTGACCTATCCATCCAGGCGGCCGCCTTGCTCGGGTTTTCAGCTGTACCCTGGCCATTTCGATACATTACCGCCAGCTGGTACTGCGCCTCCTTGTCACCTTCAGTCGCCAGTGGCTTGAGTATACTGACTGCTTTAGCAAAGTCCTGTGTGCGGATTGCCATTTTCGCATCTGATAATGTTGCTGCCTCCACGTTGAAAACCAACAGGAAACTGATGCATACTATTAGTGCATATTGTTTAATTCCAGCTGTCACAGCTAACGAGGATTGCATTTAACTGGTACCATATTTTGTTTCGACGCTAACACCGATGTCTTTCAAAAAACCGGTTGGCAAAATGCCACCGGCACATACGATGACGGCATCGTTATTTATGCATAAGTCTTCATCATCTGTCGTAATCACTACTTTATCCGGCTCAATATGTTTGACCGTTGACTTCATCAGTACGCGTAAACGGCCAGCCTTTTCAGCGTCTGCTATTTTTGTGCGATTTTTTTCCTTGGCACGGGAGAACGCCTCGCTCCGATAAGAAATTGCGACGGTCGTTCCTTGTTCCTCTGAAATACTGACCGCTGCCTCAAGCGCACTATCGCCACCGCCAACAACCAGTACATGCTGATTTTTGTATTGCTCGGGGTCGATCAGACGGTACACTACTTTAGATTGCTCTTCGCCTGGCACGCCCAGTTTACGCGGTGTACCTCGGCGGCCAATGGCCAGCAGAATTGCCCGCGTACGATACTCGCTACTGCCGGTTTTTACTAAAAACTCAGCTGTTTTAGATGCAACATTTTCAAGCTCTACACTTTCAACGCGCACTCTATCTTTTATTTCCAGGCCTGCCTTATTCACTATATCTTCCCAGAACGCCATCAGTGCTTCCTTGGTGGTTTCCTTGAAATGCATTTTCCCAACAATAGGTAGTTGTACCGGTGCTGTCATGACGATTTTCCCGCGTGGATAATGCGATACGGTACCACCGAGTGAATCCTGCTCCAGTGTCACAAATTTCAGATTTTTATCCTTCGCGGCAAGAGACGCGGCTATGCCGGCGGGTCCTGCACCCACTATAACCAGGTCCATTACGCCATCAACACCTTTACCTTTTTTGATTCCATCTAACTTACAGATAGAATCAACCGCCTGGACACCCTGACTAACAGCATTACGGATTAATCCCATGCCTCCTAACTCACCTGCAATATAAATTCCCGGCACATTGGTCTGAAATTGAGCATCGACCTGAGGAATATCAACACCACGTTTTTCTGTGCCAAAGACCAGTTCAATAGCATCGAAAGGACAGGACTTCTTACACGCGCCGTGACCGATACAGTGTGTCGGATTAATAAGATGCGCCTTACCATGAATCACACCGAGCACTTCTTTCTCCGGGCAGGCACTGACACAGCTGGCACAGCCCAGACAACGAGCATGATTAACCACTGGATGTAACGAAGCCGGCTCAGTCAAACCCGAGGCGATGGCTTCCTCATAAACGGACTGGCTTTGACTTTGTCTGGCAGAACGTTTCGAGAAGTAGAAAAACATTATCAACAGTAAGGGCAGGCCATACAGCCACATCTGTACCGACATTAGTAAACCTCAATAGCATAAAACAGGCACAGTAAGCTGCGCAAAAAATACTTTGTATAGACAAAAATTATCATGACAATAACTGAATATAGTCTACTCTAGTTGTATGAAACACCTTTTTTCTGTTAATTAAAAATATATCAAAATGAGTGGAACCTTTTTACCAAAAGCAACGTGTTAACCAATTGGTAGCTATAAAAACATGAACTATCAAATTTCTATAAGACACTGCGTTAAATTTCCAAAAATACTTCAATAATTCACCGGCAGAGGCTCATTCAGCCTATTTTTACTATGTCACTAAAACAACAAATTCTGATGCCTGTTCAGCTGTTACGCGCACACTCTTTTACCATCGTGGTTTTGGCTGCGCTGTACTTCGGCTGGCTACATCGTGATGACAACTACCTGAGCGCTGAGACCGGCACCGGTTACCTGCTTGGCATTATCGGCGGCAGCCTGATGCTTGTTCTACTGCTATACCCGGTCAGCAAACGCATGTCCTTAATGACACGCTGGATACCCATACGTTACTGGTTTGGCATCCATATGATGTTCGGCATTATCGGGCCGTTGCTGATCCTGTTTCATGCCAATTTTCAGCTCGGTTCCACTAATAGCTCTATAGCGATGGGCTGCATGCTGCTGGTTGCCGGCAGCGGACTAATCGGCAGATATATTTATACCCATATCCATCATGGACTCTACGGTGCGCAGATAACATTAAACGAGTTGAAACAGCAAACGGAAAACAATCACACTGAATTACTCGAAATGTATGCCATGGATGAGACCCTGAATACCAAGCTAAAAAAAATGGAGGCCAAAGCATTGCAGCCATATAAAGGACTGCTCATTAGTCTGTTGCACGTTATCTCGCTTGCCCTAAATGCGCACCTGTTTAAAAAAGGAGTAATCACTCTACTTAAAGAAAGTTACACAACAAACAACGAGGGTAAAAAGCTGCCAGACAATAAAACAGTCATCAACTCAGTCAACCGCTATACACTGGCACTTCGACAGGCTGCAGCTTTCAAAGTGTATGAACAACTTTTCTCGTTATGGCACATACTCCATCTGCCACTATTCATCATGATGATCATCACGGCAATCATCCATATATTTGCTGTACATATGTACTAGCCCTGCACTCAACCAACGCCACTGATTTTTACATATGCGCCATCATTCATCGTTAATACGAGTTGCTGTATTTTTCCTGTTGATAATAATCAACACTAGCAGTGCTGCTGATTCATTTCAGTCCCTGCTGATGCCAGGCCCGGTGACCAAAGCACATGAGAAATATGAACAGGATTGTGACCAGTGTCACGACACCTCAAGCAAAGTTCAACAAGGGCAACTCTGCGTACAGTGTCACGATCACAAAAACATTCTTGATGACCTGACTAAAAAAACTGGTTTTCATGGACGCCTGCCCAAGTCGGCACAGACCGACTGCAAGCATTGCCACACAGAACATGAAGGAAGAGATGCAGTAATCATATTACTCAACGCATCGACTTTTGATCATAGCAAGACCGATTTTCTGCTAAAAGGAACTCACACAAAAACATCATGTGATGCATGCCATAAGCCAGAAAAAAAATATTCAGAGGCCGCCTCTGACTGTTATAGCTGTCATAAAGAATCAGACATACATGAAGGCAAACAGGGTAAAAAGTGTGATGACTGCCATAAATCGACCAGCTGGAAAGAAACAGGTTTTGATCACGATAAAACCGACTTCCCGTTAAAAGACAGCCATGAAAAAACCAGTTGTGCGGCCTGCCATATCAACCAGAAATACAAAGACACACCAAAGACCTGCTTTGCCTGTCACCAGATCAATGACGCCCACCGTGGTGACTTTGGCAAGAAATGTGAAAGCTGCCACAGCCCCAAAAAGTGGCACGAAATTCGTTTCGATCACAATAAAAAAACCGACTTCCCATTATACGGAAAACACACAAAAGCAGCTTGTAACAGCTGTCATACCTCGGCGGATCTAAAATCCGAGAAATCAAAGAAAAAGCTTCCACAACAATGTTACGGTTGCCATAAAAATGATGACAGCCACAAAGGACAATACGGTAAAAAATGTAAAACCTGCCACACATCAGAATCATGGCAGAAGCAGAAATTTGATCACGACAAAAAAACCGATTTTCCGTTACACGGCAAGCACAAAAAAGTAGCCTGCAGCCAATGTCACAAAGGCAATCTTTACCAGGACAAAACAAACATTAAGCATAAAAAAATTGCCAGATGTATTGACTGCCACAAAGCAGATGATGTTCATAAAGGCAAACAGGGCGACAAGTGCGACAGTTGTCATAATGCAGAGGGATGGCAAAACAAAGTGCAATTCGATCATGACCTGGCGAGCTTCCCACTCATCGGCATGCATGCCGCAACACAATGCGAAGAGTGCCACCTTTCAGCCGTATACGGTGATACTGAATCGAGCTGCAATCACTGCCATGCAAATGATGATATCCATAAGACCCGACTGGGTACGGACTGCGAATCCTGCCACAACCCGAACTCATGGCAAACATGGCTATTCGATCATGATAAAGCCACAGATTTCACCATCGACGGTGTACATAAAGAAATTGGTTGTTACGACTGCCACCAGACTAAATCTGAAGGAAAACTAAAAGCATCAAAAGACTGTATATCCTGCCACCGTAGCCAGGATGTACACAATCGCCAATTTGGCCGACATTGCGACGACTGTCATAGTACTAAAAGTTTCAAAGACGTAAACATTAATCGTTGAAACAGTGAGTTTTTTGATGCTTCAGACTATAACTAAGAGTGTGTACTGTAGAGTCATCTTACAGATGTGACGCATATACCGTGTTCACTAAACCCTGGTCGAATCAGGCTTTTAATTGCTCAAAAATAAATTGAATATCTGGAACTTTATATCCAGGCATTCGTGTTTACTATTACGAGCTTTACATTAAATAATTAAAACCTGACCACATACCATGAAATCTATCCACCTGATACTCACCCCAATATTGTTGCTGCTTAGTTTGTCACTAGGCTTTTCGATACAAGCAGCTGAGCCTGACGGTGGATTCGATCACTTTTCAACCGGCTTTCCATTAACCGGAAAACACGAATTTATTGACTGTTCCAGTTGTCACTCATTCGGCCAGTTCGTCGGCACACCACGGGAGTGTTATCAATGCCATAACGGTAGTCGTGCAGACGGCAAGAACCCGCAACACCCGCCGAGCAGTAATCTCTGTGATGATTGCCACACAGTTTATATATGGTCAGGAGCTACATATGACCACGGCGATGTTCATGGTGAATGTCAAAACTGCCACAATAACAGTATCGCAATCGGTAAATCAGCTTCACACATCGCAACCACAGAGATATGTGAGGACTGCCATAATACAATCACCTTCAAGCGTGTCGCCAGAGTTGATCACGCAGATGTTTTTGGCACCTGTGAATCATGCCACAACGGGGTGGTAGCCTCGGGCAAAGATGCCGGGCACATACCTACCATCGCCGAATGTGATTTCTGCCATCTCAATACCAATACATGGTCTGGTGCTGTATTTGATCATTCGACAGTAAGCGGGGCCTGCACTAGCTGCCATAACGGTGTCATAGCAGCGGGTAAACCCCAGGATCACATACCTACTACTGATGAATGTGGTTATTGCCATACGACTAGTTCGTGGCTGCCGGCAATCACGCCGCCATAACACAATGATTAGCTCACCTACTGCGTCATATTTCATTTCGCGCCATATTTCACTGATGCCAAATTATTACTTTGCACAGTTACTGTGTTTGTTTCTGTGCCTGTCACTGATGCCAGCAGAATCAGAAGCGGCAACTGGAAGCACCGGCTATGCTATCGTAATGGCATCTGCACCCGGCAGATACCTGAAATGGGTGCCACAGAAAAGCCCTTTATTTGATGGCCGTAGCATTTATATTGAGCAGGTAACCATCAAAGGTTCACCCTGGGAAAGACTGTGTCTGGGGTATTTCGACAATCGTCAACAGGCAGCTTCATTGTTGAAAGGTATACAGAAAATCTATCCCGGCGCCTGGATACAGAAAGCTTCAGCAAAAACCACTACAACTGTAAAACCCCCACAAAAATCATCGCCTGTAACAGCCATCACCTCAAAACCTGGCAAAAGCATAAACACTTCTTCTTTATCTGAAAAGCAGCTAGACAGTCTGATGAAGAGAGCGAAAACAGATTTTACGGCTAAAAATTATGCCAGTGCGATCCGTTATCTGACGGCACTGACATCCACCAGTGATGTCAGATACTCTCGCGAAGCACTCGAACTTCTGGGATTGGCAAGACAACGCAATAATCAGTCTGCACATGCCGTCGATATTTATGAAAAATACCTCGCCCTTTACCCGGATGGCGAAGACTCAGACAGGGTCAGACAGCGTCTTGCCGGATTGCTCACTGCTACCAGGGCACCCCGAAATAAAATACACACGACGACGGCAGTCGAAGACATAAATGAAGTCACCACCCACGGTAGTCTGTCACAATCCTATCTTAACAATAGGACGTATATCGACGGTCTTGACTCCATGACAACACTGTCACAACTCATCACTTTTCTTGATGTGACGACAATACAGAGAACAAACAGATTCGATCAACGCTACCAGATTAATGCTGACTATATTAATGACTTTGAAAACAGTGATGACAACAACGAGTTCCGCTTTTTCGAAGCCTATTATGAACTGGGTTACAGAAAAACTGGCAGCTCAGGCAGACTCGGTCGTCAATCTTTACGCATAGGCGCCACACGGAGGCGCTTTGACGGAATCTCTGCGGGCTACCAGATCAATCAGGATATGCGGCTGAACGTTCTTGGCGGTTACCCGGTTGCACTCAATTACGACACATCGATCAACACGGACAATACTTTCTACGGCCTCACCTTTGAAACAGGAACCTTTCTTGAACATTGGGACATGAACCTGTTTTATTTTGATCAGCAAGTTGAAGGCCTGACTGATAGCAACAACGTCGGCACCGAAGTCCGCTATAACGATAGCACCACGTCAGCCTTCAGCATGATCGACTATGACCTGTTCTATGACAAGATCAATACCCTGCAGCTCAACGCCAATATCCTGTTTGATCATGGCCGCACGGCTTACGTGAATGCCTATATGCGCAAGACACCCATATTGGCTACCAGCAGCGCACTCATCGGCAGACCAGAAAGTAACATTGAAGAACTCAAAAAAACACTAAACAACGAACAGATATATCAGTTGGTAAGAGACCGGACAGCCAACAGCCATAACATCACCATCGGCGGCTCACAACCATTAACTGAGAAGGTGCAGGTAACTGCCGACATCACCGTGGCGCACATTGATAGCACCACTGCCTCCGGTGGTGTAGCGGCAACGCCGAGTACCGGGACAGACTATTTACTCAGCGCCCAGCTGGTGGGCAACAGCTTTTTCGTAAATCACGACACCAATATACTCGGTATCCGTTACTATGATACCAGCGCCTCCGTTATCACTTCATTGATCGCCAATACCAGATACCCCATCACACCACGGTGGCGAATCAACCCGCGCCTGCAATTTGATATCCGTAA
>CAWBXM010000065.1:0-20095 GCA_963792545.1 uncultured Gammaproteobacteria bacterium
CTCAACGTGCAGATATTCAACTACAGGATAAAGCTGGCTGGTCACTGGCAACAACGCAGGCAGCCACTATCGTCGAGCGCTGGCTCGAATGTATCGAAGAAGATTTTAGTGCCTACCCTTTGCTTGACTGTTTAAAATCACCCTACTTCAACATCGTCGACAAAATTGATCAAACAGACATTGATTTCAAACAGAACATATACCGTTTCGAAAACGACCTGATATTTCATGAAAACGTCAGCAGCAATATATCACAGTACAAAAAACAGCTTAAAAATCGTCTGCAACGATTAACTCACTGGCCTCAAGATGCTTATAAAACATTAACTGAGACACTGGAGTTTATCGAACACAGTGCAAGCGCTCTAACAACACTACACAACAAAAATAAAAACATCCGCTTATCCAGTTTTTTAGAAACACTCATGATCAGTCTGCAACAACTGGGAGTACTGGAAAATTATCAACAGGATGATGCCGGACTGGTGTTACTGAAAACTTTTGATTCATTAAAACACAGCCTGCAATTCGCTGACCCTGAATTAAACTGGCAGGACTGCCGTATCTGGCTAGGTATGGCGCTAGAGTCACAGCATTTCACACCAGCCACCAATAACTCAGGTGTTCAGCTGATGACACTTGAACAGGCGTCGCACCTTCACTTTGATTGTCTCGTTATCGCCTCTGTACAGTCGCAGCATTATCCCGGCAGTCCAGATAACGCTCCGTTTTTCAATCAGGCTGTACGCGCCTCTCTACAATTAAACACCTGGGAAGAACAACGGACACAACGACACGAATTGTTTAACCGGGCGCTGCTGTCAGCACCAGAGGTTTTATTAACTGCCTGTAATGAAGAGAATGGTGAAGAAACGCCCGTTTCTCCCTGGCTGGAATTATTGATTAGTTTTTATCAGTTAGCATTTACTCCATCACAAAAAGATGCCACATTGAATAATAAAATCCTGGATGATCAATCACTACGTGGCCTGGTCAACTCACAATGTGAAGTATTCAACTGTGATGAAAATGAACCGCCGCAGGTCTCGCAGCAGCCGACATCTTCCATCCCCGTCGACCTGATCCCCGAAAGAATATCCGCCAGTTCCTACCAGCGGATCATTAACTGCCCCTATCAATATTTCAGCGCTGATGCTCTTCGGTTAAAACCTGTGGAAGAACTCAGTGATGAATTGAGGAAGTCAGATTACGGTGAACGTATACATTTCATCCTGCAGGTATTCCATAACGGCCACGACAGGTTTGGCGCAGCCTTCGACCAGCAGATCAACGCAAATAATCGATCTCAGGCAGAAAGTTATCTAACAACACTTTCAGAAAAAGTGTTCCTTAATGACCTCGAAAATAATGTACTGCATCGAAGCTGGCTGTATCGCTGGAAAAAACACATCCCTTCGTATATCAGCTGGCAGATCAAGCAACAGACTGACTGGGCCATCTACCAGTGCGAGAAACAACTCGAAAAAGAATTAGAATCAGGTATGACACTATACGGTCGCCTTGATCGCATCGACCGTAACAGGGAAAACGGTACACACGCAATCATCGATTACAAAACCGGTCGAACGGCCAGACAGGAGGATGTCGATATTGGTGAAAATGTTCAACTGTCCACTTATGCTCTACTCGACAGTGAAGTCAGCGAAGTAAGTTACTTATCCGTAGACTCTTCCTATCAGAAGGTTGAAACTAAATCCTGCTTAACAGAGGATGCGCTTGAAATTAATCGTGAATTGAATAAACAGCGGCTAACGATACTATTCGAAAAAATTAAAAATAACCAGGCTTTACCCGCCTGGGGTGATGACACGGTTTGCCGTTACTGTAGTTTTTCCGGACTTTGTCGAAAACAGGAATGGACGGGGAATCAGTGAATAGTAAATAACGAATAGTGATAAACTATAAAAAAACCAGTCCAGAACACTATTCGTTATTTACTACTTTCCAGTTTCCCTCATTTAACAGCGTACAAAGAACCGTTCACGCTATTAAAATATACACGTTGATCATCAATTGCAGCAGCAGAATATATATTGCCATCTACTTTATATTTCCAACGAAGCGTACCTTCACCCGCATCTAGAGCATAAAGATTACCATCGGTACTTCCCACGTAAATCGTATCTGATGCCACACTTACTGGAGCAAAAATTCCAGACTCTGTTCTGTATTCCCACTTCCTGGTGCCATCTTCTGCATCGTATGCATAGACATATCCATCTTTACTACCAATAAATACGTGGTTATCGTATATCGCTGGTGATGAGATTACTGGTCCTGCTGTTTTTTTCATCCAGCTCTGCTGACCTGTGAGTATATTTACCGCATAGACACGTTTATTGTCACAACCGAAATAAACGTTCTCATCATTTACTGCAGGCGACGAATTGATTTTTGCATTAGTCTTAAAACGCCAGTACTCCTGACCAGTATTTTTATTTACCGCAATCATATCGCCCTTTAAGGTACCAAAGAAAACATGGTCACCAAACACCGCCGGTGAACTATAGATGGGAGCCTTAGCATCAAAATTCCATTTTCTAAAACCAGTTTTCGCATCAGACGCATACAGGTTGCCATCTTCACTGGCAAAATAGATGATGCCGTCAGAGATTATGGGGGATGATGAGATAGGCCCGTCTGTTTTTTGTTTCCACAAAACAGATTGAGTGCTGTCTTTAATAGCGTACATATATTTGTCCCAGCTACCGACATAAACAACACCGTCTGCAGTGGCTACACTTGATTCGATATTACCGCCAGTCTTGAAACGCCACATCATCTGGCCGGTTTTTTGGTCGATGGCATATAGATTTTTATCATTGCTACCAAGGTAAACTTTGCCGTTAGCAATAACCGGTGACGAATAGATTTTATCTGGCGCATTGAACTTCCAGTCCAGTTTATCCAGTCGTGTCGGACCAGATGCTTGATAGACAGCAGTATGGCTTGCATCGCTACGGAACATGCTAGTGTTGCCAACACAGGCCGAAAGCGTAACACATAGTCCGGTTATAGCCGCCAGGATGATTTTATTATGTAAGGTTTTATTATTAATCATGAAAGCTCCAGCTTTTCATCAAACGTTTTTAGTCTCGAACCCAGACACTGGGCACATATTTAGCTTCAATTTACGACATCTGCATACAGATATTTATTATGGAGGATAGACCAAATTCGCTATAAATCACGCTATATCACTAACCCAGACATGAATAATAAGCTGCACCGGCATTACACAATAACTCATATGAAATGCTGCTACTTGCCCGGGCAACCTCATCCACACTTAGTTCGTCCCCCCAAAGCACAACCCGGTCACCGATACTGGCACTGATACCAGTCAGATCAATGCAGATACTGTCCATTGAGACTCGCCCAATCAACCTGCAACACTGACCATTAATCCAGACAGGTGTACCGTTTTGAGCATGGCGAGGATAACCATCTCCATAACCTGCAGCCACCACGCCGATGTTCATGTCACTATCAGCAACAAAGGTTCCGCCGTAACCAAGCGCTTCACCCGCATGAAGCAATCTAATATCCATCAGCTCAGACTCGAATTTCATAACAGCTTGCAGGCCAAGCTCTGTTGCAGAAACGTCATCAAATGGAGATGAGCCGTACAACATGATTCCCGGTCGCACTATTTCAAAATGGCTTTTAGGAAGACGTATAACGGCAGCAGAATTGGCCATACTACAATCGATATCTATATCATTTGTTATCTTGATAAAGTCTTCTAGCTGTTTAATATTTGATAGATGGTCAGAATCATCGGCATTAGCAAAATGGCTCATCACATAAACTTTTGAGACACTTGATGTTTTGCGCAGCAGGCCAAAATACTCATCGACCTGATCAATCGACACCCCCAGGCGATGCATCCCAGTATCAACTTTTAACCAGGCATCGATTGGTGATGACAGCTCATTCTCCTGCAATAAAGTCAGCTGTTTTCTGTGCCGAACAACGGTCGATATACCCAGTGAAGAAAACTTTTCCAGGTCCTCAACCGTATTAAAACCATGCAACACCAGTATCGATTTTGCACAGCCAGCTGCACGTAAAGCAAAAGCTTCTTCGGGCATGGCCACTGCATACATATCGGCTTGCTCAAGCTGCGCTGCTACGGCTAACATGCCATGTCCGTAGGCATTGGCTTTGATCACGGCCATAATCTGGCTATGCGGGGCATACTCTTTAACTTTTTTCAGGTTGTGCGACAGGGCATCTAGATTAATGACAACACGGGCATTGCGACAGTGTTGATTAGCCTGCTTATGGGACAGCTCACTAAGCTGTTCACTGACTTCCTGTTTACTCATGCAAAATTCTACCTGGGCTATACATCTTATTCAAAACCATCAGTGTTATACATCTCAGGTATATAGTTTTCGAATTTGGTGTATTTGCCCAGGAATGTGAGCAAAGATTTACCGATAGGTCCATTACGCTGTTTTGCGATAATGATTTCAGCGACGCCTTTTTGTGGACTGTCATCATTATAAACTTCATCACGATAGATAAAAACAATCAGGTCAGCATCTTGTTCGATAGCGCCTGATTCACGTAGGTCCGACATCACAGGACGTTTATCCGGACGCTGCTCCAGACTACGGTTTAACTGTGACAATGCAATCACCGGCACCTCCAGCTCTTTAGCCATGGCTTTCAAACTACGTGAGATTTCTGAAATCTCAGTGGCGCGATTCTCACTGCCACCATGTACCTGCATCAGTTGCAGGTAATCAATTACTATCAGACCCAGACCATGCTGGCGCTTTAAACGTCGCGCCTGTGCCCTGATCTCGTTCGGTGACATTGCTGGTGTATCATCGATAAATATCTTGGCCTCAGACAGAATATGAATCGCCGAGGTGATACGCGCCCAGTCTTCATCGGTCAGATTACCGGTTCGGATATGGTGCTGATCGACACGACCCAGTGACGAGATCATACGCATTGCCAGTGAATCACCCGGCATCTCCATACTGAACACAGCGACCGGAAGCTTGTCACCAATGGCGGCATTTTCAGCAATGTTCATGGCAAACGTGGTTTTACCCATGGATGGCCGGCCCGCTACGATAACCAGATCCGCGGGCTGCAGGCCCGTGGTCATTTCATCAAACTTGTCGAACCCTGTGGAGACCCCGGTAATACCACCGTCACTATTGAACAGATGATCAATTTTATCCACGGTTTTTGATAACAGGGTTTTCATATCCTGAAAGCCGCCCTGGCCACGCGCACCCTGCTCGGCTATCTGAAAAACTCTTTTCTCTGCATTATCCAACAATTCCTTGCTGTCACGTCCCTCGGGTTGATAACCACTGCCACTAATATCGGTGCCAACCGCGATCAATTGCCTTAATACCGACTTTTCCCGCACGATATTGGCGTAAGCCAAAATATTCGACGCGCTGGGTGTATCTTTTGCCAGACGCCCTAAATAAAGCAGACCACCGGCCTGTTCCAGCTTGCTATTATTAGACAGATGCTGCGAAAGAGTGACGGCATCAAATGGCTCATTACGTGCTTCCAGCTCACGGATGGCGTTAAACAACAAACGATGGTCGTTACGATAGAAGTCTTCATCAACCAGTTTGTCAGCAATCTGCTCCCAGGCACGATTATCCAGTAACAGACCACCGATTACTGCCTGCTCGGCCTCGATAGAGTGCGGCGGCACTCGCAGGTTGCTAGTTTGCCCATCATGCATAATATCGGACATCGAAAAAGCGGAAGTTTCTGACATAGTTGAATCCATAGAATAGAGCTTAGATTATAAAGACAGAAGACAGACAGTGAAAGAGATTTTTACGGTAAAAACTTTTTAGAACCGGCATTACTGGCTCCTTACGGCATTACACCCTTGTACATGACTGCACCGCCTCTGGCTCCCTGTGACATACCGTACATCCTGTACATGGTCACACCGCCATCCATGGCTCCCTGTGACATACCGTACATCTTGTACATGGTCACACCGCCATCCATGGCTCCTTGTGACATACCGTACATCCTGTACATGGTCACACCGCCATCCATGGCTTCTTGTGACATACCGTACATCCTGTACATGGTCACACCGCCATCCATGGCTCCTTGTGACATACCGTACATCTGTACATGGTCACACCGCCATCCATGGCTCCCTGTGACATACCGTACATCTGTACATGGTCACACCGCCATCCATGGCTCCCTGTGACATACCGTACATCCTTGTACATAAAAAAGGCCTGCATTGTGCAGGCCTTCTAATATCAAACGACAGAAAAAGACTTAAGCTTCTTCTTCACCGATGATGGTAACTTTAGCGACAGCATCAACATCACTATGCAGGTGCAAAGTGATTTCATACTCACCCGCCTGACGGATTGGACCTTCAGGAAGACGCACAGCGCGTTTTTCAATCGCTACACCAGCTTCAGTCAGGGCAGCAGCTACATCAGCATTACCGATCGAGCCAAATAACTTGCCTTCAGTACCAGATTTAGCTGTTATGCTGATACTCAGCAATTCGATTTGCTCACGTTGTTTTTCAGCGGCAGTCAGTGCTTCAGCGGCCAGTTTTTCAAACTCAGCACGGCGTGACTCAATCTCAGCTTTGTTTGCATCAGTCGCTACTTTTGCTTTGCCCTGAGGCAACAGATAGTTACGCGCAAAACCCGCTTTTACATTAACTAGATCACCAATAGTGCCTAGACGATCAACTTTCTCAAATAAGATGACTTCCATCTTTCTAACCTCTGTTTAAATTCTCTGTTTAATTTCTTAGTGTTTAAATTCTATGTATAACGCTTACGCTTTCTGACTTATACGCCGGCGTATATCCAGCCAGGGATCAGCGATACTTGCCAATATTAATAACAACATCAAATGTGGTATGAAAAACATAAGCAAATAAACCACAAACAACCAGACGGTATTAAACTGTCGTATTTTTATTGCAGCATGTAATAACGACAATGCCTGCATGCTATATAACACGAAAACGACGCTTACTATCGCTGCCGCAAATACATTAGCTAGCAACATTGCTGCCACCAAAATGGCGAGAGCAACCAATGCTGTTATCTTACCCAAATCCAGGCTTCTAAACTCCTTACCGAAGCCACCCGGATTATAGAAACATGCCTGCCACCAACGGCCTAACAAAAGGCTTAGCACAGTACCGAACATAATACTGCTAACAAACAGTCCTGGCATAAATGCGATAACCCAGTCTTCCGTTTTTTGCAGCTCCACCAGGCTAAATTCGTCAGATTGTTGCACCAGCTGGTTAATCATTATATCCAGCGGCTCCCGCCAGAACTCACCAATATTCGGCGCCAGCACATAAAACATGATCACGGCCAACAGGCTTATTACTGTCAGTACCTGCAGGCTGTATGCCAATGATATGGTCTGGCGTAATATCGAGGCCAGTATCCATGCCGGCAACCAGGCGATCAGAACGAAGGCAAGCGCAAGCTGCGGCGCTGAAAATATCAAAAAAGCAAATATCGCAGCACCTAACAGCGAAAATGCCATAGTTACCAATCCACTTTTAGGACCGTTTACCAGTGTAACCAGCACGATAGCTGCTGCACTAATCCATGCGGCTGGCGGTATAGCCAAACCCAGTATTGCCATTGAAGCAGCAACCAACGCGGCCTGACTTTGGCCTTTTAATATAAATCTAGCCAGAAATAACACTCAATACCTCGACTAAGTGCTAGTTCGTTATAACCGACGCACATCAAATAGCAATCGGTAACAACGACCTGCCACAGTTTATTGTTATTGGTGACTGTCTGTATAAGGCATTAGCGCAAGGTAACGAGACACTTTGATCGCCTTAGTTAATTTACGCTGATATTTTGCTTTTGTACCAGTAACACGTGCTGGCACAATTTTGCCGCTTTCTGATACAAATGCTTTAAGTAATTCAATATCTTTATAGTCGACATCAGTAATACCTTCTGCGGTAAAACGACAATAACGTTTACGTCTAAAATTAGCTGCCATTATCTTTATCCTACTCTGCAGGTGCTGCGTCGGCAGCATCTAAATTATTATCAGTTTTAACTTCTGCTACAGCTTCTACTGCACTTTCTGCAGCTTTGGCTTCAGCAGCACTGGCATCACGAGCCTGACGTGCAGCGCGATCAGCGGCCGTTTTCTTCTCAGCGGCGTCTTCTTCACTTTTTGCTTTAGCCAGGACAGACATATCTGTGATTGCTTCATCGCGTTTTATGATCAGGTTACGGATAACCGCATCATTGAATCGGAATGCTGTTTCAATCTCATCACGCGCACTTTCATCACATTCGACATTCATCATAACGTAATGGGCTTTGTGGATTTTATTTATTGGGTAAGCCAGTTGACGACGGCCCCAGTCTTCTAAACGATGTACTTTTCCGCCATTAGTTTCGACTGTTACTTTATAACGGTCGATCATAGCAGGTACCTGCTCGCTCTGGTCTGGATGCACCAGAAATACGATTTCGTAGTGACGCATAATGTTCCTCTCGGTTAAAGCCCCCCACATTTTTTGCGGTGGAGCAAGGGATATTCAAATTGTAGGGCGCGAAGTGTACAGGAAAAACAATGAAAAATGAATAATGGAAAGTGAAAAATAATAGAAAAATCCAGAATTTACTGATCGTAAGCGTGAATCTGTAGCAAAACATGTGTTTTCTATGCACTAAAACCTGAAAAACATGGCTCTATGCATAGTATCGACTTGTTTTTAAACATTTTTCACTGCTTCTGGGGCCGCTCTATGAGCGGCGCCAGATAGTCTTGCCGTCCTTATCTTCCAGGACAATCCCCATAGCATCCAGCTCATCACGAATGCGATCGGCCTCTGCCCAGTTTTTATTTTCTCTGGCAGCATTTCGAGCTTCGATCAAACCATCGATGTCTGCATCATTATCTGCGTCAGCGGCACCTGACTGCAAAAATTGCACAGGATCCTGCTCTAGCAGACCCAGCACATTGGCCAGCTTTTTAAGTACCGAAGCTTTTTTAATGGCTGCGTTTTGATCATGATCACGAAGTTTATTTACCTGGTTAGCCAGATCAAATAATACCGCCAGTGCTTCTGGAGTATTGAAATCATCATCCATTGCCTGATTAAAAGTAGCTACTGCAGGGTCATTTTTATCATAATCATCCGTTAATTCCAGGTCACGTAGCGTGTTGTACAGACGCGACAAAGCTGTTCGCGCGTTATCCAGCAACTGGTCTGAGTAATTTAGCGGGCTACGATACTGGCTCGCCATTACAAAATAGCGGATCTCTTCACCTTTATATAACTTTAAAATCTCACGGACAGTAAAAAAGTTATTTAGCGACTTGGACATTTTTTCGTCATCGATACGAACGAAACCGTTGTGCATCCACAGGTTAACAAAAGTTTCGCCGGTCGCTGCTTCTGATTGCGCGATCTCATTTTCGTGGTGCGGGAACTGCAAGTCCTGACCACCACCGTGTATATCAAAGTGGTTCCCTAAACAGCAAGTCGACATTGCCGAACATTCTATGTGCCAGCCTGGGCGACCTTTTCCCCAGGGGGAATCCCATGATGGCTCATCCGGTTTAGCTGCTTTCCATAGTACGAAGTCCAGCGGATCATCTTTACGTTCATCCACCGCCACGCGCTCTCCGGCGCGCAAATCTTCCAGTTTTTTACCGGATAGTTTTCCGTAATCTTTGAAGGTACTGACATCGTAATAAACATCACCACCGCCCTCTTCGGTATCAGCAGTATAGGCAGCCCCTTTTTCAATCAGGGTCTGCACCATGTCGATAATCGCTTGCATGGAGGCTGTTGCACAGGGCTCTTCATCTGGAGGCAAAACGCGCAGCTGCTCTGCATCTTCGTGCATAGCCTCAATAAAACGCTGAGTTAATACTGAGAAGTCTTCACCATTTTCATTGGCCCGGTTGATAATCTTGTCATCGACATCCGTAATATTGCGCACATAAGTCACATCGTATCCACTGTATCGTAGATATCGAGTAACCACGTCAAATACCACTAGCACTCGCGCATGTCCCAGATGACATAAGTCGTAGACAGTCATGCCACAGACGTACATTTTTACCTTGCCCGGCTCAATCGATTTAAAAATTTCTTTTTTTCTGGTCAGACTGTTGTGTATCTTTAACATGATTTTCTGTTGAGCACCTTTAAACTAAGCAAAAAAGATGCGGAATATTAACGGATATAAAGCAGAAGCGCTAACCAATCGGCTTAACTCAGGTAAACTACGCGATTTTTAAGAATCTTTACATCGAGTTCAAACATGGTAAAAGTTTTATTCATTTGCATGGGCAATATATGCAGATCTCCAACCGCAGAAGGCGTATTCCGTCATAGGGTCAAAAGTGCTGGTATTGAAAATCAGTTCGTTATCGACTCTGCCGGCACCCATGCCTACCACGTAGGCAACCCGCCCGACTCCCGCGCCCAGGATGCAGCACAGAAACGCGACATTGATTTAAGCGCACAACGCGCAAGACGGGTAAAAACTGATGATTTTTCGACCTTTGACTACGTTATTGCAATGGACGAAAGCAACAAACGCGACTTGTTAACTATCTGCCCCACTGGCTATGAAGATCGCATTCACCTGTTTCTTGATTTTGCAGATTGCAACGAATCTGAAGTCCCAGATCCTTATTATGGGCAAGGCCGTGGCTTTGAGATAGTTTTAAATCTGGTAGAAAACGCAGCTGATGGCCTGCTTAAACATATTCGAAAAAACACCTGAATTATCCCGACTCTGCAGTTAGGAAAAGTTAACTGTACGCCCAGATTTACGAATTAAACCAGCATCCATGCTGGTAAAACACGCTACGCCAGAAGCATCAAAAACCAGGCACTAATCATCTAGCGCGGATGTTGCTGGCCTGTTTTCGTTTGATGAGGGTTGCTTATCAGACTTTTTGTCCGTGATATCAATATTACCTTGCGGTGTTTTGGTCTTTTCCGGTGCTTTGGCCTTTGCCGGTGATGTAGCGGTAGCATTTGTACTCGCTGGTTTCGGATCCGGAGCTACCTTATTTTGATCTTTACTACTTTGGCCAGGGCTATTTTTGCTAACATTATCTGAAGCAATCTTATCCTTAACTGACTTACTCTGACCATCATTGTCGCTACTGCGGGTCGCAGATTTATTTTGTTTTACTTGCTCAGCTGGCGCCTGTTTCGTGGATGATGCTACCTCTTTTACACTTTTCACGGCGGCATCATTCTGCGCAGTCGATGCAGTACTTCCGACATTAGTATTTGCCGCTTCAACACTTTTTGATTCATTGCTTTTTGAGCGACTACCACCACGCCGGCGACGGTTACGACTCGATGAGCTACCTGTCTTAGCCGTTTGACTTTGCGACTTGCCATCACCCGCTTTATTGTCCTTTGGTCTGTTGTCCACAGGCTTTGTAGAATCTACTTTTACAGCTTTGGAACTACTGTCTCGACTAGCAGCCTGCTTATTTGCTGGTTTTCGACTCCGGTTACGGGGATTTCGAGCACCCTGATTACTTCTGCCAGCACTGCGTTGATTACCACTACGTGCTGACTGTTTCTTTTTAGCCGGTGCTTTTTCTACCACGACTTCCTTTTCACTAGAAAATATTGAGACCAGCTTACTGAGCAGGCCAGTGCTGTTGGGTTTCGCTTCGACCACAGGGGCTTTTGCCACTGGACGACGGCCTGGCGATATTGAAGATACCGCTGCCTTTTCTAATCTGATAGGCTTTTCCTGGGTCAGCTCAACACTATACTGAGTACTTTTCTCAGCTCGGTCATAACTTGCCGTCTCGTCATTTTCATCAAAATCACTCTTACGTACACGCTCTACTTTATATTGCGGTGTTTCCAGTGTTGGATTTGCCACGATAAGCACATGCGTACCGGTTAATTTTTCAATATCTAAAATTGCCTGTCGTTTTTCGTTCAACATATAAGTAGCAACATCGACAGGCACCTGAAGATCAACACGCGCAGTACCTGCTTTTAAGGACTCCTCCTCAAGGATACGAACCAGTGACAATGATAATGATTCAACGGTACGAATAGTGCCCTGCCCGGTACAACGTGGACACACGATCTGCGTCGATTCACCCAGAGAAGGTTTAAGGCGCTGACGTGACATCTCCAGCAGACCAAAGCGTGAAATACGGCCAATCTGTACACGCGCGCGGTCAACTTGCACAGCGTTATTCAGGCGTGTTTCGACAGCGCGTTGATTACGGTTATTTAACATATCGATGAAATCGATGACGACCAGGCCACCCAGATCGCGTAGCCGCAATTGGCGCGCAATTTCATCAGCAGCTTCCAGATTGGTATTAGTTGCCGTTTCTTCAATATCACCACCTTTGGTGGCACGAGCGGAGTTAATATCGATAGAGATCAGCGCTTCAGTGTGATCAATAACAATCTCACCCCCTGAAGGTAAGGTAACCTCACGACGATAGGCTGACTCAATCTGATTTTCTACCTGAAAACGATTGAACAGTGGCACGTTGTCTTCATAAAATTTGATCTTATTGACACTGTTCGGCATTACCTGCTCAACAAAGATCATTGCCTGGTCATAGACTTCTTTCGAATCGATCAATACCTCGGAAATATCACTTCGGAAATAATCACGCAGTGCACGCGTGGTAACGTCACTTTCCTGGTAAATTAAGAACGGTGCAGGTTTTTCCGCTGCGGCTTTTTCAAAAGCTGCCCACAGATGCAGTAGATAGTCCAGGTCCCACTGCAACTCCTCTGAGTTACGACCCACGCCTGCAGTACGAACGATCAAACCCATGCCATCGGGTATTTCAAGCTGGCTTAAAGCTTCACGTATTTCATTGCGATCATCGCCTTCGATACGGCGGGAAACACCACCTGCACGCGGGTTATTAGGCATCAACACCAGATAACGTCCGGCCAGACTGATAAAAGTCGTTAACGCTGCGCCTTTATTGCCACGCTCTTCTTTTTCGACCTGGATGACAATTTCCTGACCCTCTTTTATCGCGGTACGGATATCAGGGCGACCGGAAGACTTTTGCGCTTCTTCAGTGAAGTACATGCGCGCAACTTCTTTGAACGGTAAAAAACCATGACGCTCAGCGCCGTACTCGACAAAACATGCCTCTAAACTCGGCTCTACGCGGGTAATTTTACCTTTGTAAACGTTGGATTTTTTTTGTTCTCGCGACGGTACTTCGACGTCCAGATCGTAAAGTTGCTGGCCATCTACCATGGCCACACGCACTTCCTCTTTCTGGAGCGCATTGATAAGAATTCTTTTCATTTGCTGTTAAACCTGTATTTGTTCCCGCTTTATTAACACTTGTTACGCTTCGCATCAGACCATCAAAAAGATGGACTACGTACTGCAATGCACAGAGACAAGTCAGCATTAGCCACATTAAAAATGTAGGCAAAAATAATGCTGCATCAGGCAGAGTAACGGCGTTATCAGTGTTGTAAAACGGAAAGATCATTAATCGTATAATATTTTCTTGCTAGTTAATCGTATTTGCAGCCAGTTTTGAATTGAAACTAAACCGTATATGCAAACACATAAAAATCAGTTTTTTTGCCGTAAGTGGTAGGCGCGTAATTAAAGTATTTTTTTCAGAAAAAACACTTCGAACCGCAATTATCTTCGGCGATTTCGTAACGATACTGTAAGTATCGCCACCTTGATGACCATTCACCAAGTTCCTAATCCTTTATTTTGCCTGCTATTTTATTTCCGGCTAAATTCCCTGAAGGTGCAAGTCTTATTAAAAACCCATCGTATTCAAACAATACGCTAAATCAATCTTTTACTGACACCTGACTCTACAAGTCTGTCAAAATGCAACGCTTTGGTCAACTTTATTTAGTTTAGGACAAAATCCAGTGAAAACCACTAAAAAGAAATTAGCCACCCAGCCTAAAATTTACAAACAAACATATGCAGTTAAAACAAAACAACGTTAGCCAGATCAGCATCGGCGAAAATCAGGCCGGACAGCGCATAGACAACTTTCTTATGAAACATCTGAAAGGAGTCCCAAGGAGCCATATATACCGCTTACTGCGTAGCGGGCAGGTGCGTATAAATAGCGGCAGGATAAAACCACATTATAAACTGCAATCAGGTGACACCTTAAGAGTGCCACCAGTACAAATCAAAGAAAATGATAGCAGTCAGATCCCACAAAGCGTGCTGCAAAAACTCGAAAACGCCATAATTTTTGAAAATAACGATATTATTGCCATCAATAAACCCGCCGGTATCGCCGTACATAAAGGCAGCGGGCTGAACTTTGGGATCATCGAAGCGTTTAGACAGTTGTTGCCAGAACAATCCCTGGAGCTGGTGCATCGTTTGGACAGAGAAACCAGCGGTTGTCTGTTACTGGCTAAAAACCGTCAGATCCTGGCTCAGCTTCATGAGTTGCTGCGTCAGGAAAAACTGACGCACATTGAAAAGACTTATATTGCTCTGGTCGATGGCCTGTGGGCTCAGGGCAAAACGACCATCGATATCGGCCTCAGCAAAGTCAAACGCGGTGGCGAGCACATGGTGCAAATCGATAAACACGGTGACCGTGCTATCAGCCACTTCGAACTAGTAGAAAGCTTTGCTGACAACACTGCCAGGGTATGCAGCCTGATGAAGGTCACCATAGACACCGGTAGAACACACCAGATACGGGTACATGCACAACATAGCGGCCACCCGATTATCGGTGACAGCAAATATGGCAACAAAGAAGCCAACCGCTATTATCGAAAAGCCGGGCTCAAACGGCAGTTCCTGCATGCCGCACAGTTGTATTTACCTCTGCCCGACCCCATTACCATTAAAGCCCCGTTAAGTGATGAACTAGAGGCCTTATTAAAATTATTACGCAGCGACTCTTAAAATAATGAAAACTTTTCCTCTTCTGGTCTTCGACTGGGACGGCACCCTTGTGGACTCCATCGAACGCATCGTCACCAGCCTGCAATTTGCCAGCAAACAAATAGCAGATGTAGATCTCAGCGAAGTACAGGCTCGTGATGTCATCGGTCTGGGGCTAATGGAGGCCATCGAAAAGTTGCATCCACAACTGACCGTACAACAGCATGCAAACCAGTTGAATAATATCGCCGATGCCTATCGTCAACATTATCTCTACGAGAATACTGTACCCGCACCGTTGTTTGACGGTGTTAATGTACTACTAGAGGAACTTATAGCGGCCGGTTATACGCTAGCGATTTCAACTGGCAAAAGCCGAGCGGGTCTGGAACAGTCCATCGATGAACATCAACTCGCTGACTATTTCAGTAGCACACGTTGCGCCAGCGAAAACAAATCAAAACCACATCCGGAAATGCTGCATGAAATTCTGCATGAGTTAGGCTATTCTGCATCACAGGCGGTAATGATTGGCGACAGTGAATATGATCTAAAAATGGCCAGCAATGCCAACATGCAAAGTATCGGCGTTACCCACGGAGTACACGCTGCAGCTACCTTGAATAAACACAAACCACTCACCTGTTTAAACAATATTACAGATTTATCTGCCTATCTCAGGCATAATCATTAAGCCCTGATGAAGGCTACTTTATCAAACAATTATTAAACACAAGGTCAAACCAACAGCAGGAAAATACCATGATTGACAACAGCGACTCCTGGGAAAGAAAAGTCATCACCCAACTAGCTGAATCCAGTTTACGAGAGCAAAAGCGCGCGCGGCGCTGGGGCATATTTTTCAAATTGCTAACTTTTGCCTATATCGCAGGCATTATTTATATGTATGGCAATGCCAGCATAACCGATGCCAATCTCAACGAAAAACACACCGCACTGGTGGAATTGAATGGCGTCATCGCTGACAAAGAAGAAGCCAATGCTGACAGCATTATCACCGCCCTGCGGGATGCTTTTGATAGCGAGAACACTGCAGGTGTTATCCTTAGGATAAACAGCCCTGGCGGCTCGCCAGTACAGTCAGGTTATGTCTACGATGAGATTCGTCGGCTACGTGAAAAACATCCAGAAACGCCTCTTTATGCTGTCGTGACCGATATCTGCGCATCCGGTGGTTATTATATTGCTTCGGCGGCTGATAAAATTTATGCAGACAAAGCCAGCATTGTTGGTTCAATCGGCGTGCGCATGGATAGCTTTGGTTTTGTTGAAGCCATGAGCAAACTTGGCATCGAAAGCCGTACCTTAACTGCCGGTGAAAACAAAGCCTTGCTTGACCCTTTCTTACCTGAAAATAAAGTAGCCAAAGCCCACCTGCAAAGCATGCTTGCTGAAATCCATGAGCAATTTATTAATGCTGTAAAAGTGGGTCGAGGTGACCGACTTGATACATCGGTTGATGGTATATTTTCCGGTTTTATCTGGACCGGTGAATACGCAGTGAAAATCGGTTTAATCGATGAACTTGCCAGCTCAAGCTATGTTGCACGTGAAGTTATCGGTGCAGATACCATCGTTAACTACACTGTAGAAGAAGATATTTTCGAGCGTTTTGCTGATCGCTTAGGTTCGACGACAGCAAAAGTTCTCAGCACACAATTTCTTAGTCCCACGTTAAGATAAACTTTGTAGCGCGGGCACGTAAAACGTGCCCGCGTAAATGTTTGCAAACTCTCGGCTAACATCTCAGCAGTACATAATCGCACTTATTCAGATCACAGCACCACTGTCTTGTCTCTGGCGACCTTGCTTAGCATCGGCATTCGATAACCCTCTCAGGCACTACTGCCAACATCAACCTTAGTCAGCATTTACTCAGAAGCAGCAGTTCAGGCACTTTTTCGTTTTCACACCGCTAAAGCAACTAAAGCATTTGTTTTGCTGATTATTTTCCCTGATTTCGACAAGAAAATCATTTTTGTGCCTAAAATCATAATATTGGAATCGAAGAAATTAAATCCCTTATAAAAAATAAATACCATTAAGAGTACCTTGCCTCATATATATTTTCGTTAAGGCAAGGTAAAAATTGCCGAAAACTCACTTCGTGCAAAATTCTCAGATAATTAACAGGGTGTTTTTTACTTCATATACGCCATAAAAAAAGCAGAAGGGCATAACAATGAAAAATGGCGTTTTTAACAGCGACTGGTTTACCGGTCTGATTATTACCCTTATCTTCCTGGTTGTTATCGGCATAGATTCTATCGCTAACACCGGTTTTATCGCCAGCATCGAACGTAGCGCCTATGACATCGGCATTCGATCTTCCTCGCGTATGCCGAGCAACAAGATCGCCATTATCGCGATTGATGACCAGAGCATTGAAAACATTGGTCATTGGCCATGGTCACGCAACATCCATGCGCAGATGAACGACATCCTCACTAAGGGTGGCGCCAAAGCTATTGGTGAAACCGTATTCTTTTCTGAACCGCAGATCGACCCCGGTTTACAGTTTATTCACGAACTCAAACAGAAGTTTGAAAAAAGCAGTCTCCCTACTGTGCCTGCGCTGGTCGACGAACTAGCTTTAACCATTAAAAAAAGTCGCAAACTGGTCAGGAAAAAACGTGATGCCAATGGCAGAGCCGCGGTACAAAAAATTGCAGATACGCTGGAGAATTCCCCGTTACACTCCAAGGTAGCTGAAGATATAAATGACTATCTGAAATATATCAATACCTCGGAAATCATTTTAGACACCGACAATACACTGGCTCAAAGTATAAAAAATGCCGGCAATGTCATTTTCTACATGCCCATGGTGCAAGGCAAGCCACATGGTCAGCCCGATGCTACGCTGCCAACATATATCACCAGAAACAAACTGCCTGAAAACAATATTAATAACAATACAACGACCAATCCAGAAGGATTTACCCCACTTTCCGTGGTCGACGCCTACCCGCCTATCGCCATTTTGGGTGAGCAGAGTGAAGCCATTGGTGCATCTGTAACTCTACCTGATGTTGACGGCGGCATCCGAACCGAAGCCCTGATTATCGATTATTACGGTGATTATTATCCATCGATGGCATTGCTGCTGGCAGCGAGAAGTCTGAACCTGGACATCAATGATATAAAAGTTAATGTCGGTAATGATGTAACTCTGGGACGTTTAAACATTAAGACTGATGGTTACTCTTTGATGAACACCTTCTTTTATCACGATGAAAACCTTGTCCCTGCTTTCACCGTCGATTCATTTTTTGATGTTTTACAGGGCAAAATTCCGGCAGATAAATACAAAGATAAAATTGTGCTGATTGGCGCGACAGCGTTAGGCGTTGGTGATACTTTTGTTACACCAATCAAGTCCAACATGTCACCAGTAGTCACACTGGCACATTCGGTATCCAGTATTTTAAACGAAGACTTCTTTGTCGAACCTGAATGGGGAACTTATGCACGTATCGGTGCGCTGGTTCTAGTTGCTTTATATCTTATGCTGCTGCTACCAAAACTTAACGCTGTACCAGGTTTTATGGTTACCGGCACATTACTGCTGGCGCTCCTTATCAGCCACTACATAATGATGACAACGCATGGCATGTGGTTACAACTGATGATGCCAGCCCTGCTACTGGGCGGTGGTCACATCCTGCTCACTACCAAACGTTTTTTCCTGTCTGAAAAAGGTAAAGCACGACTCGATGTTGAATCCGCAGAAAGCAATCGCATGTTGGGACTTTCACTGCAAGGCCAGGGCCAGCTGGACATGGCGTTTGAGAAATTCCGCAAACTGCCGGTAGACAAATCTACTCTCGAACTACTATACAATCTGTCGCTGGATTACGAACGCAAACGCCAGTTTAATAAAGCCAAGTCCGTTTACGACTACATGTCAGATTATGATGCCAAATTTCGTGACATCAAAGATCGCTCCAAACGCGCCCACTCACTGGAAGAAACGGTTATGTTCGGCGTTAGTGGAGCCGCCTCATCGGTTGGCACATCGATTTTAAAAGGTGGTGGCGTTAAAAAACCCATGCTCGGACGTTATGAGATTGACCGTGAGCTGGGGAAAGGAGCGATGGGCGCCGTCTATCTGGGTAAAGATCCAAAAATTTCACGCACGGTGGCCATCAAAACCATGGCGCTATCTCAGGAATTTGAAGGGGCGCCAAGTGCAACACCAAGCATTACGACCTCTGCGCCCAGTACGAAACCCAGTGCTCTTCCGACGGCGGCGCCAAGTGCAACACCAAGCATTACGACCTCTGCGCCCAGTACGAAACCCAGTGCTCTTCCGACGGCGGCGCCAAGTGCAACACCAAGCGTTACGACCTCTGCGCCCAGTACAAAACCCAGTGCTCTTCCGACGGCGGCGCCGAGTGAGACACCGAGTTTCACGTCCAATACCCCGAGTACGAAACCAAGTGCGGTGCCGACGGCGGCCCCGAGTGCAGCCCCGAGCTTCACGTCCAAGGCGCCGAGCACGCAGCCCAGTGCATTCCCAACCGCGACACCAAGTGCAGCCCCTAGCGATACGTCCAATGCACCGACTACGCAACCCAGTGCATTTCCAACAGCGGCACCGAGTGCAGCTCCTAGCGTTACGTCCAATGCACCGACTACGAAACCCAGTGCGGTACCGACGGCGGCAACGAGTGCAACACCGAGTGGTACGTCCAATGCGCCCAGTACGACACCCAGTGCGGTGCCAACTGCCGCGCCAAGTGAAACACCGAGCAGTACGTCCCATGCGCCGAGTACGACACCCAGTGCGGTGCCGACGGTATCGTCGGCTGCGCCGACCGCTGCTCTATCCTTGCCGGAGATTGTTCCCAGTGTGGCACCGAGCGCGTCACCTTCCTTTAGCGTGGCTCCCTCTCTACTGCCGACCACGGAAATTAGTGACGCACCGTCTGTGGCTACGACGAGCGATTGGCCAAGTGCGGAGCCCAGCGAGAGTTCATCTCCCTCCATGATCGTTCCATCGAGTGAGCAGCCAAGCCACAGCGCTGAGCCAAGCTTCCTGCCAAGCACTGCTCCAAGTACCAGTGCGATGCCCAGCTTCGCTCCAACCAGCGGCGGATTGAAGATCCCATCTGGCTGGAGGAAACCATTTGCTCGTT
>CAWBXM010000066.1:0-4593 GCA_963792545.1 uncultured Gammaproteobacteria bacterium
TCACCACCAAAGAAACGGTACTTATTGATAAATTAACTCTTCAAGATGCTATTAAGCTTGATAAGGCAGGATAAATAAATATAAGGTGCCCTAAGGACTAAAATTTGATTAAATATTACGGCATCAACGGGCTCGTATTGCCTGCATTAATTCACACATATAAGAGCAGGTCATACTATGCGAATTTTTTTGGCTATTGCGTTATCGTCAATTATGCTTTTTTCATTCTCGGTGCAAGCGCACAGCTTCAAGGTTCCGAAAGATATCAAGGAACTGGCACTGACTAAAATATCGGATGATGTATACGTGGCTTATGGCATGTTCAGTATGCCTGATAAAAATAACCGCGGATTTATCAGCAATACTGGTATCGTCGTAACGAAAGAAGGTGTCGTGGTGTTCGATTCTGGCGGCAGCAAGCAGGTAGGTGAGTTGCTGGTTGAAAAGATCAAGGGGTTGACGAATAAACCGGTCGTCGCGGTATTTAACTCCCATGTGCACGGTGATCACTGGCTAGGTAATGCGGCTATCCGCAAAGCCTATCCCGATGTGCACATCTATGCACATGAGCGTGCGATCGAGCGCTTGAAAAGCGGCGAGGCAGAACAGTGGCTTGACATTTTTATGCGAGCCACCGATAACGCGATTGACGGTACGGATCTTGTTCTTCCAGACAAAAGTCTGAAGGGTGGTGAAACGATAAAGATCGCTGGCAGGACATACAAAACACATCATACTGGCCATGCACATACTGACAGCGACCTCATGGTCGAGTACACGGATGGCAAAACACTGTTTGCCGGAGATGTTGTGATCTACGGTGCAATGGTCTCCAGCGCAAGACCCCAGGACTTTAGCGCTAAAGGCCAGATCGAAGCCCTCGCCTATGTGCTGGAACTACCGGTTGATACCTACGTGCCTGGTCATGGTCCGACAGGCGGTCGGGAAATCCCGGAAGCAACCAGGCGATTCCTCGAGACGCTGTATGACAGTGTGCAAACTTATTATGATGAAGGTCTGCAGGATTTCGAAATGCGCGACAAGGTGGTGACTGATATGTCGGAATTCTCTGACTGGTCTGGCTTTGATCAGATGGGTAACCTGATAAGTCATGTATACCAGCAGATAGAATCCTCAGAATTCGAGTAGGTACAGAAATAATAAAGAAATAACAGGAGAAGGAATCAATGGGGCAGCAGTGGGTCAGAGCCCTTTAATTCGATAAATTTGTTAATCGGAACAAATAACATGAAAACTCAGAACAAAGATAAAGCAGAATCCAAAATCGCAGATACTGTTGCAGTCGGCAAAGATTTCGTTTCTTTGTTGCGTGATGCGGCTCTGTTAAGCCTGGCAATATTATTGGTTGCTTTTCCAAACCAGTTCAACGATATGTTAGTCGCCGCTGGTTTTGAAGAAGGCAGTGTTGTCGGGTTCAAATGGAAATCTAAACTGATCGATTCCAATGAAGCATTACAGAAAGCAGAAGCTACTATAGAAAGTTTGCGAGTTCAAAATGCAGAACTGGCGAGTGCTCTTGACGAGGCAACAAAAGGCTCAGATGATCCTGTTTTAACTAAACGGCTGGAAAAACTCGAAAGTGACAATAAAAGTCTAAACGACGAGACTATGCTGGTACAGACAGCCGTTACACGGGCGATAGACTCAAATATTCCTTTAGTAACTAAAGCGCTTGCATCGACGAGACAAGCTGCCACGCAAACAAGGTCAGGTTATTTAGTGGGGTTGCAAACTTTGGGTGTCCCAGACTCGGAGCGCATATCTATAAATGATAAACTAAGGGCAGATGGTTATGGACTTGATGATGTTACCTACTCATATTCTGCTGGAGAGCGTCCTTCCTGGTTTGCATATAAATCCACCGTTTTTTATTACTCATCCTCATCCCGGCAGGAGGCACAGAATTTGGCTGATTTTATGAAATCTGTTACAGGTGAAAAATTTGCAGTACAGCGCGGAGCGGGTCTTGGTGTAGACCCGAGCCAGAAGGCTATTACGTTTTTTATACATTACATTAAGGGATAAACAACAGAGTCTGTGAAATCAATAAATGAGATCATAGGCATCAAATTTTGATTAACCCCTTAAACTATTAAATGCGTTAAATATATTTATGAAAGAAACCTGGAAAGACGCTGTACACCAGCAAAGAATTGCGCTCGCTGAAAGCCTGTCTCAAACTTTGGCAAATCTTGCTGCCAAATGTGAGCCGGTGTTTGGTGATCGCGAAAAGCTTAACAAAGTTTTGATTAATGGTTTTGCTACCGTGCCTAACGGGTTGTTCATGTACGTACTGGACACTAACGGTGTGCAAATTTCTGATAATGTGAATGCCGAAGGCCCGATCAAGGATCACTATGGACGTGACCGTTCTTCACGCCCGTACATGTGTGAAGTGGTGCCTTCCTGGGGATTTTTATTATCTGAAGCATACCTCAGTTTGCGTGCTAACCGTCCATCTATTACTGCTCTGCAAGTGGTGCGACGTAGTGACCAGGTGCTGGGTTATTTAGGCGTAGATTTTGACCTGCGTGATCTGCCGGTGACGTCAGAGCTCTATGAAGAATCAGGAGAGTGGCGGCAGATTAAGGGTGATCCTGCTATTCGCAGTGGTGTTTTTATGCAGCATCGTATCGAAAGCCCGATGGACAAAAATATCGATGTGGCCTGTGCCATCATCGAAGAACTGATTACTGACCGCGGTATGTTTCAGGCGGTCATCCATTTTTCCAGTAGCCGGGCGACTGCTTGGTTTATGAGTGATCCATTCCGGTATCGCATGCTCGATGCAGAAGCACTTGGCCATCCTGATGTCTGTCTGCTTTATCCGGCACATGCTTATCCAGATGATGCCCTGATTCCTTGCAATCGGATTGCTTCGATTATGAAAGTGATGAAAAAACTGCGCCTGACTGACGAAACCTTTTATTTGCGTTCCGCCTCGATTAATATCTTTAACGGCATGATCAGCCTGACATTTTCCTGTGATGGTTCGCATTACATGTCATGGAAGGAGTTTCTGGATAAGGATGAATCATTCTGGTTTGGTGCCGCCAGTAGCTGATATTACCACTACCTGTTACTCAATTAAGTATACTGTCCCCAGACTCCCGTAGACCCTATAAGAAAATAGGGGTCAGAGAGCAATTGTTTCTAATATACTAAAACACAAAAATTAAAGGGATCGGTGACAAATAATAATCATTTTTAAAAATAAACAATTCTTCTTAGTCACCGACCTATTCAATAAACCCTTTAATACTTATTTCAACTGGGTATATTGATATGTGTTTTTCTGCAACTGCATGTTTTACCGCTGCTGCCATTCTATTACCTATAGGGATTTATAGTCTGGGGAAGGCATATCAGGCTAATAAAAATTATCTCGCACTGGCGGCTTTACCATTTCTTTTTGGCTTGCAGCAAATAATTGGAGGCGGGTTGTGGCTCGCGTTTGAGCAGAGTGCTGATATAAATATTGAAATGACAGCAAAAGGATTTCTTTTCTTTGCTTATTTTTTATGGCCGTTTTTTGTTCCTTTGGCCGCTCTTCTCGTCGAAACAAACGCGACAAGAAGAACATTATTCAAGATTTTTAGTTTTACTGGTTTTCTGCTTGGGGCATCGCTTTATGTGCCTTTACTGTTATATCCAGAGTGGTTATCTGTAATGACATTTAAAGGCTCGATTTTGTACCATCCAGTATCGATATACGATGAAATTTTACCCGGGACAGTGGAGCGTGTTTTCTATGCGATTATTATCGCTGTGCCTCTCCTGTTTTCAACGGTTGCAACCCTGAGGTTTTTTGGGGTCCTGATTTTTGTCTCGGTTGCAATTAGTGCGTTGTTCTTCGCTTATGCGTTTGTCTCTATATGGTGTTTCTTTGCGGCGATACTATCAGCCTATATTGTTTACATCATCCATCGTGAAACCAGTTCGGTGGTTATACTTCAACCAAGCCCCTTGTATTAATCTAAAAAGGGGGTTGGTAGGCCTTACATTTTATATACTATCCCTAGACCCCATATACTGTTGCCTATATACAAGAAGTTAAAGGAAGTAACGATGCGAAAAATAAAAACTAACATATTACGAGTTCTATTTTTTGTTTCACTATTGTGTTGCCAGGCAAATGCTTTTAGTAGTGAAATTTTTAAATGGGTCGATGAAAAAGGAAAAGTGCATTTTACGGATAGCCCACCCGCCAATCAGAAGACAGAGCAGGTGGAATTAAAGATAAACACTTATACTGCGGTGGAAATTACGCCCCTTGTTCAACGCCTCGGCAAGAAAGATAAGGTTGTATTGTACAGTGCAGAATGGTGTGGGTATTGTAAGAAAGCCAAACAACACTTCACTAAAAATAACATATCGTACGTTGCTTATGATGTTGAGAAGAACAGGTTAGGGAAAAGAGAATTTAAGTTACTGCGTGGAAAAAGTGTACCAATAATTATTATTGGTAATAAACGAATGAATGGATTTAGCCCGGCGAAGTTTGATCGATTGTACGAAAATTATTTGAAAGAGCAGGCTGTTGCAAATAAAAATAATGATGTCTGAAGTGTA
>CAWBXM010000067.1:0-15349 GCA_963792545.1 uncultured Gammaproteobacteria bacterium
ACTCCGTTAATAGCGAACTTGAAGCGATCGCACTACCGCAACCGTAAGTTTTAAATACCGCATCCTCAATAACGCCATTAGCATCCACCTTGATTTGCAACTTCATCACATCACCACATGCTGGTGCGCCGACCATACCTGTGCCGACATTATTTCCGTTTTCAAAACTACCCACATTTCTTGGATTTTCATAGTGATCCAGAACTTTTTCACCGTATGCCATCTTTATTACCTCACCAACTCTTTACTAAGTAAAACGCTATTCTTCAATGTTGAGCCCGCTAAACCATTGCCAGTGCCAGCGCTATTGCTAGTACTATTATTACTAGTACTATTATTACTAGTACTATTAGTAGTAGTACTATTAGTAGTAGTACTATTAGTAGTAGTACTATTGCTAAACAGGCCCTTGTTAATCGCAGCAGCCTGTTTTTTCGCTAATACAAATCTACCAATCATTTTATCACGTTGCAGTGACAATTCCGGAATTCCAGGACGTTCCACAAATTGTGCCAAAGTCACACCCGATAAAAACTCATGCAAACGATCACTTAGATTTGTCCATAATTCGTGGGTCAGACATTGTTCACCGTCCTGACAGTTACCCTCACCTTTACAGCGGGTGACATCGACATTTTCATCGACCGAGCAGATGATTTCAGCGATGCTTATTTCAGTGGCTGGCCGCGCTAATCGGTAGCCGCCGCCAGGCCCACGCACACCTTTTACCAGACCACTTTGGCGCAGGCGAGCAAACAACTGCTCAAGATACGATAAAGAAATGCCCTGACACTGCGAGATATCTGCCAATGTCACTGGACCAGCTTTATCGTGAATCGCAAGATCCAGCATGGCTGTAACGCTATAACGCCCTTTAGTTGATAAACGCATGAATAAACCTCAGAATTCCTGACTAATTTAGTAGGTTAATCATACTAATACCCAGTAAAACAGTCAAGTATTACTAAAGGCAGTTTAAACAATAACTTACGAGCAAGAAAAACTTGTTGCACCATAATCCTAGATAAAAATGTAGTTTTGACGCTTCTTTAAAGCCACAAATGTCTGAGCGAGCTCAGTACAAAAGAGACCAGGACAATACAAAAATCACCAAACACGATTAACGATACAGCGACGCCGATGCCAGTTCACGCGTGTATTCGTTCTGAGGGTGATTGAAGACCCGCTCGACATCGCCCTGCTCCACTACTTTACCTTCGCGCATTACGATTACGCGATGTGACATGGCACGCACTACACGCAGGTCATGACTGATAAATAGATAACTGAGTTGCATTTTTTTCTGCAGGTGTGCCAGCAGAGCTAACACCTGCTTTTGCACAGAAACATCAAGTGCGCTGGTTGGTTCATCGAGCAATATCACATCGGGCTCGAGCACCACAGTACGGGCAATGGCGATACGTTGCCGCTGTCCGCCGGAAAACTCATGCGGGTAACGCCATAACACATCTTCTTCCAGCCCGACTTCCTGCATAATATCGATTATCTTAACCAGGCGCTGACTGGCGTCAAGTTCAGGAAAGTGCAGTTTCAAACCTTCTTCGATAATCTGCTGCACGGTTAACCTGGGCGACAGGGAAGAAAACGGATCCTGGAACACGATCTGAAAATGGCGGCGTAATGGCCGCATTTTTTTTTCATTAAAACCGGTCACGTCCTCACCTTTAAACTCGATATCACCGGTTGATTTCAACAGGCGAAACAGCGCCAGACCCAGGGTAGTTTTACCCGACCCTGATTCACCGACGATACCCAGCGTCTCCCCTGAGCATAATGATAAAGTCACATCATCAACAGCTTTCACCTCATCAACTTTACGGTTAAAAAAGCCTTTTAATATCGGGAAGTAGCAGCGGATATTTTGCGCACTCAAAACCACCTTAGAGCTAGCTTCTACGGTGGCTATCTTTTTATCTGGTTCACTGTCCAGCAAAAACTTTGTGTATTCATTCTGTGGGTTTGCAAACAGGCTGTCAGTTTCATTGGTTTCGACAATTTTACCGTCATGCATGACGCAGACACGGTTAGCAAAGCGGCGAACCAGATTTAGGTCATGTGTGATCAATAGCACTGACATGCCAGTGTCTTTTTGTATCTCCATCAATAGATCAAGTATCTGTTGCTGGATAGTCACATCTAACGCCGTGGTAGGCTCGTCCGCGATGAGCAGAGAAGGATCACATGCCAGCGCCATAGCAATCATCACCCTCTGCCGCTGACCACCGGATAAAGCATGCGGGTAATCATTCATTTTTTGTTCAGGTTGTCGAATACCAACCCGATTTAACAGCTCGAGTACACGTTGCTGCCTTTCAATTTTAGTTAAGCTTTGATGCAGGATAAGAACCTCTTCAATTTGTTTACCGATGGTAAACACTGGGTTTAGCGAAGTCATCGGCTCCTGAAAGATCATCGAGATATCTTTACCGCGTACATCTTTAATTTGTTCAGTATTTAAGTGCAATAGATTTTTTTTTTGAAATTCAATTTTGCCATCCGAATAAACAGTGTTTGCCTCTTCATGCAAACGCAACAGAGATAAAGCAGTCACCGATTTACCCGAACCTGATTCACCCACGATGGCAAAATTTTCACCCGCGTTGATATCAAAGCTTATATCTTTAATAATATCTACCAGGCCATTATGTGTATTAAACGATACACTTAGGTTTTTAACACTTAACAGAGGTTTTTTCATATTGGTTTCGCTTGTTTACAGCACATAGTTGTTATGGTTGTGCCTGAGAGAGATCGCGGAATAAAATCCGCTCCTACAGCCTTTCCATTTTTTATCTCCATGGATGGAGTGTATGCTGAAAATTGTACGGAACAATTTCAGCGCATCTCCATGGATGGAGTGTATACTGAAAATCGTCAGGAACGATTTCAGTGCATTTTTCATTTTCACCATTTTTTGCATCCTCGGCAAATGCTCCTCGGTAATTGCTCCTGCATTACCCTACTACACACCATCCATGGTGTTATGCATTGCTCTAATAAGTTACATCCATGTAACGATGCAAAAACGGCAGACACTACATTCCTGTAGCTAAGTTTTCCTCGCGTCCAGTGCTTCGCGTAATGCTTCACCAATAAAAATTAGCAGCATCAGCGTACCGACTAAAACCACAAAAGCACTTAACGACAACCACCATGCCTCAATGTTCTCTTTACCCTGTGAAAGTAATTCACCCAGGCTGGGCGTGGTTGGTGGTACGCCCAGACCAAGAAAATCCAGACTGGTTAATGCCAGAATAGCGCCACTGATCCTGAAGGGGAGGAAAGTTATCACCGGGGTCAGACTGTTGGGTAATAAATGCCGGCTTATAATGGTGAGATTTGACAGACCCATGGCTCTTGCCGAACGCACATAATCCAGGTTTCTGCCACGTAAAAATTCAGCGCGCACATAATCTGACAAGCCCATCCAGCCAAATAAAGACAGTAAGATTATCAATAACCAGATGCTCGGTTGAAAGATAGAAGCAAAGATGATGAGCAGATAAAGCTCCGGCATCGATGACCATACCTCTATGACTCGCTGCATGATCAGGTCAGTTTTCCCAGAAAAGTAACCTTGTATAGCGCCAGCAATGATGCCAACCACAACACCGATGACCATCAGTGCCAATGCAAACCAGACGGATATCCGAAAGCCGTAGATAACTCGTGCCAATACATCTCTGCCACGATCGTCTGTGCCCAGATAGTTTTGCGACGATGGCGGCGCAGGGTTTGGTAAGTCACTGAGAAAATTAATCGTGTCATAACTATAAGGGATAATGGGATCAATCATCCAGTTTCCATCTTGTGTCAGTCTATTGCGAATAAAGCTGTCAGAGTAATCAGCCTCCGTCTCAAAATCACCGCCAAAGGTAGTTTCTGGATAGACTTTTACCACCGGAAAATAATAATTACCTTCATATTCAACAATGAGTGGTTTGTCATTCGATATAACTTCTGCAAAAAAACACAGCACGAACAACACGCCAAAAATCCATAGACTGACATAACCGCGGCGGTTCTTTCTAAAGCGTAACCAGGCACGCTGCCCTGGAGACAGTCCCTTACCATTATTTAGTTTTGCATTCATCGCTAGTCTTTCCACATTGCAGTTTCTGTTTACTTATCAACTGAGTCAAAATGAATTCTCGGGTCGATCATCACATAACTTATATCAGCCAATAATTTTGCGACCAGGCCTAATATCGTAAATAGATACAAAGTACCAAGTACCACAGGATAATCTCGCTTTAAAACTGATTCATAAGAAAGCAGACCTAGACCATCCAGTGAAAAGATTGTTTCGATCAACAGACTTCCGGTAAAAAATGCGCCGATAAACGCAGCGGGAAAGCCGGTGATGAGCGGAATAACCGCATTTCTAAAAACATGCCGGTACAATATGGCCTTTTCAGATAATCCTTTTGCTCTTGCCGTCAACACATATTGTTTACGTATTTCTTCTATAAAACTGTTCTTGGTCAACATCGTCATTACAGCAAAACTGCCGATAACCGAAGCGATGATCGGTAATACCATGTGCCACAGATAATCCAGCACCTGTTTATACCAGGGCAAACTGTCCCAGTTATCTGAGACCAAACCTCTTAACGGAAAAATATCAAAGAAACTGCCACCACCAAAAAACACAAGTAAAGTAATACCCAGAACAAAGCCCGGAATAGCATAACCGATCAATATCAGGGTACTGCTCACCACATCAAAAGTACTGCCATCTCTTACTGCTTTGGCGATACCCAGTGGTATACAGGTAGAATATACGATCAAAAAACTCCACATGCCAATACTGATCGAAACCGGCAGCTTCGATATCACCAGATCAATAACTGATTCATTATGAAAATAACTATCACCTAGGTTAAAAGTCAGATAATTTTTCATCATAGAGAAAAAACGCTCATACACCGGTTTATCAAAACCGTATAAGGTGCGAATTTCCGCCAGATATTCTTCATCGAGGCCGGTTGCCCCACGATACAAACCACTGGTGCCACTACTTGCCTCACCAGCACCATGCTTTCCTTCGAGCTGACTTACCAATTGCTCTACTGGACCACCAGGAACGAACTGTGTGACCGCAAAGGTAATCAACATGACACCAAACAAAGTCGGAATCATTAATAAAAGCCGTTTTAAAATATAAGAAAACATATTATTTTTTAACCAGTTCCTCTACTGTCATTTCGACCAGCGGGAGAAATCTAATAGCTCCGCGCATAAGATCCTTCACATATGTTCAGGATGACAACATAGTAGTATTACTAAATTTTTTCACTTTTTATCTCCATGGATGGAGTGTATGCTGAAAATCGTCTGGAACGATTTCAGTGCATTTTTCATTTTTCATCAATCCACCAGGCCTTCAACATCCAGCTTACCGGATCATAATACAAAGGTTGAGTTTCCGGGATACCAAATTTATTCCAGTAGGCAACACGGTGTACATTGATATACCAGTTAGGCACCAGATACTCACCGTATAACAGAACACGATCAAGTGCACGCGAAGCAATAACAACTTGCTCTCGATCTTTCGCCTGGATAATTTCCTGTACTAACGCGTCGACGACCGGGTCATTGATTCCAGGTAAATTTTTTGAACCTTTCATGTCGGCTGAAGTTGAAAAAAACATGTTCATCAACTCATTTCCCGGGGATACAGAGGATGGAAAACTATTAACTACCATGTCAAAGTCAAAGGTATCGATTCTGCGTTTATATAATGACGAGTCTACTTTTCGGTAAGTCGTTTCTATGCCAAGTTTTTTCAAGTTATGTGCATAAGGTGCTACGATCCGATCAAAACCGTTTTGCACCAGCATAATATCCAGCTTAAACTCTTCCCCTTTGTTATTCTTAAGCACTCCATCCTGTATCGTCCAGCCTGCTTCTGCCAACAAATCTCGTGCTTTAATCAGGTTTTTTCTTCAAACTATCAGGTGGTAATGTACTTGCCGGCTTCCATTGATTTATAAAAACACCTTCCGGCAGCTGGTCTCGATACTTCTCCAACAGGGCTAGCTCTTTACCTTCCGGCAGACCTCTTGCAGCTAATTCACTGTTACTAAAATAACTGTCTGCACGTACATACTGATTGTAAAACAGTTTGGCATTAGCCCATTCAAAATCATAAGCCAGACTTAATGCACGCCTTACTCGCACATCTTTAAACTTATCTTTTCGAGTATTGAATGAAAAACCCTGCATGCCGGCATTGTTCTTATGCGTTAATTCTCTTTTTATAATTTCGCCCGAATCATAACGTGGCCCATTATGCGAACGTGCCCAGCGTTTAGAATAATTTTCGAAAAAGAAATCGAACTCGCCTGCTTTGAATGCTTCTTGCGCAATTGTTGAGTCTTTATAATATTTATAGGTTATCCGGTCATAGTTAAACATACCTTTTCGAACGGGCAGGTCTTTTGCCCAATAATCCGGGTTTTTACTATAATGAATCGACTTGCCACGCTCGTATATATCTACCAGATACGGACCACTCGCAATAGGCCGGGTATCATCCGTTTGATCAAAAGGCAGATCACCTGCCCATTTTTTCGAAAAAACGGGGATCTCACCGATGATCAAATGCAACTCACGATTCTGATTTTTAAAATCAAAACGTACCGTGTAACGATCCAGTACCGTTGCCGATTTTACGTCGGCATAATAAACCCGAAATTGTGGATGCGCTGCTTTACTCATCAAGATATCAAACGAATATTTTACATCCTCGGCAAGAATTGCATCTCCGTTCGAGAATTTAGCCAGGGGATTGATATGAAAAGTTACTGATAGACCATCTTCAGCCAGTGAGAAATCATCCGCGATTAAGCCGTATTCGCTAAACGGCTCATCCAGACTTTTTTCGAGTAAGCTTTCAAAAACCAGTGAACCCAGACCATCAGCAGAAATGCCTTTCAACAAATAAGGATTTAAACTATCGAAGGTGCCCAGGCCCATCATCGTCAGACTACCCTGTTTGGGCGCATCAGGATTTACGTAATCAAAATGTGCGTAATCCACCGGGTACTTTGGCGCATACCCCATGCCCATCGCTGCTACAGCATGAGAAGTAGCCGGAAAAATTGCTGCTAGAAAAATCAGCACAAAAGCCTGCAGGATAGATACGTTTTTGGGTGGAAAAATGGACAGTCTTTTTAACATGGAAGCAACGTAATTTCGATTAGTAAGTTTTATTGAGGTTATTTATAATGCATTAATTGTTGCACTTAGATGCTTGCATTTATCGGCATAATCCGCCTAACATGTGCCAACTGAGTTTACAGTACTGGCCAGCCACAGGCCAACTATCACTGACCGACAATAAAAATTATTATATGGGGAGAAGCAATGGGTTTTTTAACGGGTAAACGAGTATTAATTTTTGGCGTAGCGAGTAATCGCTCTATCGCCTGGGGCATTGCAAAAGCAATGCACCGTGAAGGCGCTGATCTGGCTTTCGCCTATATGGGTGAGCGACTCAGAGAACGTGTCGAAAAATTAGCCGGCGAGTGTGATTCAGATATCGTTGTTCCCTGTGATGTAGAGAACGACGACGAGATAGAAGCAGTGTTCGAACATCTGGATGATTATTGGGACAGTCTTGATATCATTGTACACTCAGTTGCATTCGCCCCCAAAGAGATGCTGGAAGGCGACTATCTAGATAACCTCACACGTAAAGGTTTTAATACGGCTCACGATATTAGCTCTTACAGTCTGGCAGCGATTGCTAAGGCAGGTCGCCACATGATGCAAAACCGTGAGGATGCGGCGATTATCACTATGAGCTACCTTGGTGCAGTGCGCGCCTTCCCCGGCTACAACGTGATGGGACTGGCGAAAGCTAGCCTCGAAGCCAACGTTCGCTATCTCGCTCACTCACTCGGGCCCGAAGGTATCCGTGTCAATGCCATCTCTGCTGGACCGATTAAAACACTTGCAGCAAAAGGCATCTCTGGTTTTAATAAGATTATCGAGCACGTCGAACGAAGTGCGCCTTTACGTCGTAATGTCACCATTGACGAAGTCGGAAACACTTCAGCTTTTCTGTGTTCACCACTGGCAAGCGGCATTACCGGTGAGGTAATCTATGTTGATGCGGGTTATCACACTGCAGGTTTGATGGGTGGCGATGAAGTAAATTAGTCTAGCGCAAATCACTACAGTACAGAAACACCGAGAACAAGGGGCATAAAAATTACGCACCCTATTCTCGGTTTTTTTATGGCGGTGATGTTTTTATTATTAAACGAAGTGGCTGCAATCAAGTTTTTATCTACATCACTTAACTTTAAACTACGCTCGTTTCTTCACCCTCAAGTCGTGCAATAGTAACGGCTGCACAAGAGTCACTAAAAACGTTGACTGAAGTACGACACATATCTAATACCCGATCAACCACAAGAATTAAACCTATCGCCTCCAGTGGCAAACCGATAGCGGACAAGATGATCGTAATGGCAACAAGACTGGCAGATGGAATACCCGCCACTCCGATCGATGTCAATAGCGCTATAAGAACAATGGTGAACTGCGTAGTTATACTCAGTGGCACACCATAAGCCTGTGCGATAAACATCGCTGCAACACATTCATAAAGCGCAGTACCATCCATGTTAATGGTTGCGCCTAGTGGTAATGTAAAACCAGAAACCTGATTAGACACACCAGACCTGTATTCAACACAGTCCATTGTTATCGGCAAAGTGGCAGATGACGAGCTAGTCGAAAATGCAGTCAGTAGCGCGGGCAACATCGCCTTGAAATGTTTTCTCGGCGAGACGCGGGCCAGATACCGCAAAACAGCAGGAAGGAACAGGAAAAGATGAACCGACAACGCCAGAATCACGGTGATAAAAAACAACGCCAGCGGCCTAAATGCGTCAACACCCGATATCATAATAACTTTTGTAACCAGCGCAAACACGCCTAGTGGAGCAAACTTCATCACAACATTCGTCATCATCATCATGATATCAAGCAGCCCCTGCCAGAAATCCCTGTGCGCCTGAGCTGGTGATCCCGTTAACCGGGAGACAAAATAACCGAATAATAAACTGAAAAATATTAATCCCAGCATCTGGCCATTAGCTGCTGCAGTTATGATATTAGGCGGCACCATACGAAGTAAAACTTCCGCAATATCACCAGCATCTTTACCGCCGACTTTTTGGACAATCTCGTCTGTTTGTGCAGACAATCCAATAATATCGCGCGCAGGAACGCCATCGATGATGCCCGGCTGTAACAAATTAACAAAAAACAGGCCTATTAAAATAGCGACCAGACTAGTCGTCGCATAATAGATAATGGTTTTCTTGCCGAGACGCCCCAGTGAATCACCTTCCAGAGACATCATGCCGGTAATGATAGAAGCCGTAACCAGTGGCACTATTAACATCTTTAAGGCATTAAGGAATAAGGTACCAAAAAATATCAGGATAGAAAGAAAAGGAACACCCAGGATGGAAAAAGCTGGATCGAGAGCAAGCCCTGTAATTACGGCCAGGCAGAGTGCAATTAATATCTGCCAATGTAGTGCAATTTTTCTGATTGCCAAGAGAGATCTCCATTTGTATTCGTTGCATGCTAGCCATTACCCGTCACGTAAAAACAATCCACAACTTTAACCAGGACGTGGCAGTCAATTATTTTTCAATAACGGTAAGACATCTGGCATCAATAGGATGCCTGTCGAAAAAACTAGACACCGCTATCAATACGAAAATTTAGTCAGCTTTATTTATTAAAGCCATATTTTTTTGAATATCTGCGCTTTCCTTAATAACTAACAAGGCAGTTGAAAAATCAATGAGGGCCTGAGCTTGTAATGCATCATTTTTGACCAGTTCGAGTTTATCCTGAGGGACATCACCTGCAAGATTCACCTTATTTAAAACCACCAGAGCTACGTCACCTGATATCAGGTCGACCTCTTTAACCGACGGCTTATTATTTTCGCCTGGTATCATTTCAAATGCATTATACAAAATAGACGAATCACTTACCTTTGACATATCAGCACGTCCGATAGCCTTAATGCTCTCAATGGTAACGCCTTTAGCCGCTAGATCGTCAAGCGAAGTTTCTGCTTCAATTTTTTCTTTAGCCTCTAACGCAGCTGCCAGGGTTTGTTTGTATCCACTCATGTTTTTCAAAATGTTCTCAATTTTAGAACTGACAACGTCCAGTGGAATTGGTGTTGCAGGCACATGTTCATTCAGACGCAGTACGACAACATGTGCTGGACTAATCTCAATTACATTACTGTTATTGCCCTGTTCAAAAACCAGTGAAGAAAAAGCAGCACTTCGTACTTTCTCATTTTCAGCGATGCCTTCACCTTTGCTTTTTGTGAAGTAAGCAGTAGTATTTAGTTTAAGAGCTAAATCCTCTACGACCACATCCAGGCTATCCGGGTTCTCATAAGCGGTCGATGCTAAACGTTCACTCAGGTCATAAAATTCTGATGCGACACTATCAGTCTTTATTTCTTCTTCAAACTCATAACGTTTTACTGCCAGTGGCTCAGGAGTTTCACTTTTTACGTCATCAAGTTCAATCAGATGATAGCCAAAAGGCGTTTCAACAACTTCACTGACTGCACCTTTTTTCAACTCAAACAAGCTCTGTTCAAAAGGTTTCACCATATCACCTAGAGACACCCAACCGAGGTCGCCACCATTTTTACCTGAAGCAGTATCTTCTGAATATTTTTTAGCCAGGGCTGAAAATTCCGCACCTTGCTCTAACTCTTTTTTGATCGATTCAATTTTTATCTGTGCAGCTGTTTTATCTTCACCCGTTTTAATCAGGATATGTCTGGCTTTACGCTGCTCACGACCACTGATACTTTTTACATAGTCGTCATACATTTTTTTAATCTGTACTTCATCAATCACAACATTTTCAGCAAGAGCATCTGAAGTTATCTCAACATAATCAACTTTTATTTTCTCAGGCACCATAAAACTTTGCTGGTTCGCATCATAATATTGCTTAATCTCTTCAGTGGTTGGTTTTTCAGCAGTAGAAAAAAACTCGCTGTTAAAAGTCAGCACGCTAATATCTCGTGTCTGCTCCGCTAATGCAGCAAGACTTTCAATCTCGCTTTTTGTAACAAAGGCAGAGTTTGTAATGGCTGATTGCATTTGCTGCAACCTGAGCTCATTTCTTAATGCATGCTCATACATCGGAACGTTCATACCAATCGAAGCAACATTAAGCTCAAAACGCTGGCGATCGAATACACCATCCACGCTAAACAATTGTTTTATTCTTGCCGATAAAACCAGGTCTGAAATCCTATAACCACTTTCATAGGTTACATCTTCGAGTAAGCGTTGATTGATCAACTGATTCAAGGTGCGCTCACGTAGTACATTTTCTTCTATCGGTAACTTACCGTTATTCTGGCGCACAAGATTCTGACGCTGGATTGAGACGGAACGCTCAAATTCACTAGCAGATATTTCGGAACCATTAACTTTGGCGGCATAACGAGGACCGGCATCATCAAAATATGACTGTATACCCCATAGCGCAAAAGGCAGGCCGATTAAAACAACAACGACTATACCTAACCAACCTTTAATACGATCATTAATTGCCTGTAACATAGATTTCTTCTTTAATTATTGCTGAAAGTTATTTTGTGCAGAATTATACCTAAATCACTGTGCTTATATGGCTTTGAGAAAAAATAAATTTTCAATCTGATTATCAGTATTTTGTGATACTGGAAGCGTAAACGATTAAATATTTGAACAGGATGTAATTCTTTGATGTCTTTATAAACAAATGCCGCTCAAAATTAACCTTCAATGATTAACTTCGAAACGGCAAAGTCTTAAATATGGCGGACCGGACGGGACTCGAACCCGCGACCTCCGGCGTGACAGGCCGGCATTCTAACCAGCTGAACTACCGGTCCGTACTTGGTGGGTGCTGAGGGGTTCGAACCCCCGACATTCGCCTTGTAAGGGCGACGCTCTACCAGCTGAGCTAAGCACCCTTAACTGACCCCTTGTAGAAGGGCGCGCTAGTTTACTGCATCTTTTAAAGCTTTACCAGGTTTAAATGCAGGAACTTTTGCAGCTGCGATCTGAATCTCAGCACCAGTCTGTGGATTGCGTCCTGTGCGTGCTGCACGATCACGAACCAAAAACGTACCGAAACCAACAACACCAACCTGCTCGCCTTTTGCAAGAGTATCTGTAATTACACCTAGCACTGCATCGACTGAGCGAGCAGCATCTGCTTTTGTTAAACCTGTTGACGCTGCAACTGCATCTGTAAGTTCTGTTTTATTCATTGAGTTCTCCCATGTTCAGATAATTTTTTTATGATAGAAAAATTAGTAGAAGTTATTATTTTAATCTTAATTACTGGAATAGATTTACAGAAATCAGACGAAGGCAACTACCAAAGATTTACTAAGCGGATTTATACAGTGAGTTAATCTTTGTGTCAACGTCAAACCTGCAAAAACACTGGTATTTCAGTGATTTTTTGCAAATAAAAAGCAAATGCATTAATAAAAATGCATTTGCTTAATTTCGAAAATTAACATGTACTACTTTAGATCAAGACTGATTTAATGACGTAGCGCACTCTCCGATTTTTTATTTTTAGTTGTGCTTTCCGCTTTTTCACCCTTGGCGTTTACGTCCGCCAATGCATCTGGCAACGGTTCCGGCATTTCGGCTAACGCCAACTCTAGCACTTCTTCAATCCAGCGTACGGGTTTGACGTCAAGTTTACTCAAGATATTCTTAGGTATTTCGACGAGGTCTTTTTCGTTTTCATACGGTATTAAAACAGTCTTGATGCCAGCTCTGTGCGCCGCAAGTAACTTTTCTTTCAAACCACCGATAGGCAGCACTTCACCACGCAGTGTAATCTCACCTGTCATCGCCACATTGGCCTTGACCGGCTTCTTAGTTATCGATGAGGCTAATGCAGTACACATGCCAACACCAGCACTTGGACCATCTTTAGGCGTTGCTCCTTCAGGTACATGTACGTGAATATCGATACTTTCCTGGAAGTCCGGTTGAAGTCCGAGCACAGCTGCGCGGCCTCGTATTACTGTCATTGCAGCCTGAATTGACTCTTGCATTACATCACCAAGCTGCCCGGTATATGAAAACTTTCCTTTACCGGCCATAACGGCGGACTCAATAGTCAACAACTCACCGCCCACCTCGGTCCAGGCCAGACCATTTACCTGGCCGATCTGATTATTATCTTCAGCAACGCCATAGCGGAACCGTTTAACACCCAGATATTTTCCAAGTGTTTTTGGTGTAACTTTGCAAACAACATTGATTTTTTTCTTACTAAGCACTACTTCCTTAACAACTTTACGACAAATTTTAGCTATTTCCCGTTCGATACTTCGCACCCCAGCCTCTCGAGTGTAATAACGTACAATATCTCGCAATGCCGCATCTGATACTTCCAGTTCATCTCCCTTTAAGCCATTATTTTTTAGCTGTTTTGGTAATAAGTAATTTCGCGCAATTTCGACTTTTTCATCCTCCGTATAACCCGGTAGACGAATTACTTCCATTCGATCTAATAACGGACCAGGGATATTCATGCTGTTAGCAGTGGCAACGAACATGACATCAGACAAATCAAAATCCACTTCCAGATAATGATCCGCAAAAGTATGATTTTGCTCGGGATCCAGCACTTCCAGTAAAGCCGATGCAGGATCACCACGAAAATCAGCCGCCATCTTGTCAATCTCATCCAACAGGAAGAGTGGATTACGAGTGCCTACCTTGCTTAAATTCTGAATAATTTTTCCAGGCAGAGAACCAATATAGGTACGACGATGACCACGAATTTCCGATTCATCACGCACGCCACCGAGCGCCATACGTGTGTATTGACGGTTAGTTGCTCTAGCAATAGAACGCCCCAATGAAGTTTTACCAACACCCGGTGGACCAACCAGACATAAAATAGGGCCTTTTAATTTTTTCACCCGCTGTTGAACAGCAAGGTATTCTAAGATACGTTCTTTAACTTTATCCAGACCGTAATGATCATCATTAAGCACTTCTTCCGCAGCGGATAAATCATGGCGGATCTTTGATTTTTTCTTCCACGGACAATCGACCAACCAGTCGATATAATTACGTACCACTGTCGCCTCAGCTGACATCGGTGACATCATCTTCAGTTTATTTAATTCACTGTCTGCTTTTTTTCTAGCCTCTTTACTCATGCCAGATTTTTCAATCTTCTGCTCTAGCTCTTCTATTTCGTTAGGCGTATCTTCCATATCACCCAATTCTTTTTGAATAGCTTTCATCTGCTCATTCAAATAATACTCGCGCTGGCTTTTCTCCATCTGCTGCTTCACACGACCGCGAATACGCTTCTCGATCTGCAGCATGTCGATCTCACCATCGATTAATTTCATAATGTATTCCAGCCGATCCTGTACATTAGAAATTTCTAGAATTTTTTGCTTCTCATCTAATTTCAACGACATATGTGCAGCGATGGTATCGGAAAGACGCGATGGATCATCTATGCCAGCCAATGATGTCAAAACTTCAGCAGGTACTTTTTTGTTGAGTTTTACGTATTGATCAAAAACACTCAGGGTAGAACGAGAAAGGATTTCTAACTCTTGATTATCTTTAGATATGTTATCTGACAACAGACGGTAACCGGCAACATAGAAATCGCCACTCTCTTTCATACCTTCTATCTGTGCACGTTGCGAACCCTCGACAAGCACTTTTATAGTGCCATCAGGTAATTTCAGCAATTGCAGGATAGTGGCTAGAGTACCAATTTCATGAACATCATCAATTGCCGGGTCATCAACATCAGCGCTTTTCTGCGCAACAAGCAAAATCTGCTTGTTAGCCTGCATGGCTGAGTCGAGTGCATGGATAGATTTTTCTCGCCCGACAAAAAGAGGGATAACCATGTGCGGATAAACCACGACATCGCGTAGGGGTAAAACGGGAACTTCTGTAAACTGCGGAATACTCTCTTGCAGATCTTTTGTGCTAGTCATGACTACCTCTGATTTTTATCGTTATTATCTAGTGTAGGCAAACGTGAAGCTTTTCAAGTGTTTTAAACTGGAAATTGTTATTATTTGTGTCAAACCACTGTATTTAACCGCAAGTCATTGATATCATTTTTTCGCCATTACACCCAGGCTTAACTTTCCTGGCTCAATTTCTTAGATTCACCACCTTCATAAACAAGATAAGGCTGGTTACTACCTTCAACGACTGCTTCATCAATAACCACTTTTGATACACCT
>CAWBXM010000068.1:0-14239 GCA_963792545.1 uncultured Gammaproteobacteria bacterium
ATATTCATCGCTGCAAATGGACCGCAGCGCTCGATAGATCGTGCGGTTCCGCCATAACCGGGATGAATGCCTAATTTGATTTCAGGCAGGCCTATTTTGGTTTTTTTACTGTCGGAGGCCACGATGTAATCACAGGCCAGAGATAACTCGGTACCCCCACCAAAGCAGGGGCCATGAATCATGCTGACAGTTGGGCAGGAGAGTGCTTCCAGGCGATTCATCAAGGCATGTCCTTTATGCATAAACGCCAGTGCCTGTTGTTCATTGTCCAGTGAGGTGAATTCCTTTATATCGGCACCAAAAATAAAACTGTCCTTTTTATCCGATACAATAATCAAGGCTGTTGGCGGATTTTTTTCTATGCCATCGATAATATCATCGAGCTCTTTAATTGCCGCCTGCGATAATAGATTGGCTGCTGCATTCGGCATGTCAAAATGTAGCCAGACAATATTGTTATCGTCGGTTACAGTCTTCCAGTTACCTGTGGTTGGCAGGGTAGCTGATGTGTCACTCTCTTTGTTATCTGTTGCGGTATTTTCTGTATGGGTCGACATCAGGCTGCCTCGGCATTCGTTGTTTTTGATGAATTTTTAGCTGACTCATTATGTAACAGAACCGCGCCGCCCTGGCCACCACCAATACATATGCCTGCCATGCCCGTTTTTGCGTTTGTACGCTCAAGAACTTTACATAGATGTAAAATAATTCGTGCACCGCTGGCACCCACCGGATGCCCTAAACTGACGCCGCCGCCATCAATGTTTAAATGATCATAAGGAATTTCACCCATCGCCTTATCCAGCTTGAGTTTTTGCTGGCAGTATTCATCCTGTTTCCAGGCTTCGATGCAGGCTAAAACCTGTGTGGCAAAGGCTTCATTGATCTCCCAGTAGTCGATGTCGTCAATAGAGAGGCTGTTACGTTTCATGATAGGAGTCATGGCATGTACCGGCCCCATACCCATCTCAGCCGGATCAAGTCCCGCCCATTGTGTATCAGCGATAGATGCAAGCACAGGTAAGTCATATTTCTTAACGGCGTCTTCACTGGCAAGTAATAACCAGGATGCGCCATCAGTAATCTGTGCACTATTACCGGCGGTGACCTTGCCATACTTCTTATCAAATGCAGGGCGTAGTTTAGCCAGGCTCTCTATCGTGGAATCTGGCCGGACCCCATCATCATGATCGTAATAGTTACCTTTCTCGTCGTATAAAACTTCTATCTCGTCAAGATAGCCTGCCTCGTGCGCTCTTGCCAGCCGATGATGGCTAGTGGCTGAGAATGTATCCATTTGAAGACGGCTAATATTAAATTTATTGGCAAGGATCTCGGCAGTCTCACCCATATTCAAGCCCACGGTGTCATCACTTAATCCGTACAGTAAAGCAATAACGGGTTTTAGATGTTTACCGCGTAACTGAGAAAGTGTTTTCAATTTCTGCCCTAAGGAGCGAGCTCGCATGAAATCACCTAACCAGTCCACCATGGTATGGTTATGCAATACGGGTGCACGGCTCATGGATTCGACGCCACCAGCCAGGATCAGGTCAGCATCACCATTACGAATATTTTTAAAAGCAGAGTCTACCGATTGCATACCTGAGGCGCAGTTTCGCTGTACAGTCCACGCTGGCACACTCTGGGGAATACCCAGACGTAGAGCGACGACACGACCGACATTGGCTTCACGTTCACCTGGCATCATACAACCAAGGATAACTTCATCAAGACCCTCGAGTGGAAAGTTATGACGTAATAATAGTGGTTTAGCCGCAGCGACTGCCAGATCACCTGCTGAAAACGGACCGACTTTGCCACGTGACTTGAGCTGCGGTGTTCGGCTACCGTCGACTATATAAACTTTACGCCCACATTCGTTATTCATAAGCATCCTCTCTTTAGATTAATTTTTTTCTCGCCATGGCAAGTTATTGGCTAGGGTGTTTTTATTTGCCATCCGTTAAATGAAAACTCGTCAACTTTAATCGCATTCTGAACGGCTTCATCGGTTTCGATTAGCAGTTTGTATTCATTGTCGGTGATTATGTCCTTATCTTTTGCTTCTCCGTATGCATCGCGTTCACGACTGCTTATGCGACCGTCTTTGAATGCATCACGCAATTTTTTTTGTAGTTCATCTGACTTCAGAACAAGGTCTAATGCATGCATGATACGACCAGTTGAATTATTTTTGTCCTCACTATCAAAAACACCGTGACTTAATCGATCCAGGGTCTCGCCAGGTGTCATGGTTATGCGTGCAACCTGATGTCCTAACTTGTCATTTGGTCGGTGGTAAGGTTTAGTCAATGGGAAAATTATAAAGTTACATAGAGCTCCAATAAAGGGTAGTGGTAAGTTTCTCATGATCTCTTTCAGTGCAGTTTGAACATTGTATAGCGAGTCTTCGCATGCCCATTTGACCAGTGCCACATCTTCCTTGTGGCTGCCCTGATTTTCAAAATGTTTTAACACGGCGGTTATAACATACAGGTTTGACAATGCGTCTGCCAACCGACCGGAAATTTTTTCGCGGCGTTTTAAAGAGCCTCCTAACACACCAACACAGATGTCAGCCATGAATGCAAAAGCCGAGCTCATTTTTACCAGTTGCTGATAATAATGTCGGGTATCTCGATCACCTGGAGTACTTGCAAATTTTGCATAACTCAGGCCAAACCAGAGTGAGCGAACCACGTTGCTTATAATGAAACCCATGTGTGAGAAGAATGCATTATCAAAATCTTTAAGACCCTGTTTCTGATCTTCGTTATGTACGGCCTGAACTTCTTTTAGTAGAAATGGATGACTGCGCATCGCGCCCTGGCCAAAAATAATCATGGTCCGCGTCAAGATGTTTGCTCCTTCAACGGTAATGCCAACAGGTGTTAGTTGATAGGCTCGCCCCAGGTGATTAAGTGGGCCCATACAGATACCATGGCCACCGTGGATGTCCATGGCACGATTGATCACATCGCGCATACGTTCCATCACCTGCAATTTGACAATGGCTGAAATAACGGAAGGCACAGCACCTGAGTCCAGTGCTACCGCAACTAAAGAACGTGAAGCATCCATCACGTAAGCTTGGCCAGCGATCTCTGTCAGTGCTTCTTCGACACCTTCGAAATATCCGATCGGTGTATGAAACTGCTGGCGGATACGAGCATAGGCGCCGGTATATTTAGAGCCCATTTTACCTGCGGCTGTACCCAGTGCAGGCAGTGAAATAGCACGCCCATCACCCAGACACTCCATTAACATCGCCCAGCCTTTACCGACATAATCAACACCGCCGATGATGGACTCCATCGGAATAAAAACATCTTTGCCGCGCACAGGACCATTCATAAAAGCATGATTGGCAGGGAAGTGACGATTCCCGATCGCTATTCCTTCAGTCTCACGTTTGATCAGTGCCAGTGTGATACCACGTTCCGTTTCATCACTTAACAGATGCTCAGGGTCAGAGAGCTTGAAGGCAATACCCAGAATAGTAGCAATAGGCGCTAACGTGATATAGCGTTTTTCGAAGTTAAGGCGAACCCCGAGAACATTGTCTTTGCCTTCGAAGCTTCCGTAACAGACAACGCCCGTATCAGGCATGGCACCGGCATCGCTACCCGCATCAGGGCCAGTCAAACCAAAACAGGGGATTTCGATTCCCTTAGCCAGTCGTGGCAGGTAATAGTCTTTCTGCTGCTCTGTGCCGTAAGTCATCAACAGCTTACCGGGTCCAAGAGAGTTAGGCACCATTACCGTCACACCTGCCGAACCGCTACGGCTGCCTATTTTCATTACCACCTCAGAGTGACAGTAAGCAGAGTAATCCAGGCCACCATATTGTTTTGGGATAATCAGTGAGAAAAAACCGTTGTCTTTGGCGAACTGCCAGGCTTCGGGGGTCAGGTCATAATCAACATGTGTTATCTGCCAGTCATCAAGCAGTTTGCAGAATTCTTCGACCGGGCCATCTATAAAAGCCTGTTCTTCTGCTGTCAATTCTGGTTTAGGCAGTTTTTTGATAAAATCAAAATCGGGTTTTCCGCTAAACAGTTCAGCTTCCCACCATACATCGCCAGCATCCAGTGCCTCCTGCTCGGTTTGTGAAATCGTGGGCATGATTTTTTTCATCGCGACATAGATAACACGGCTGAAAAAATTGCGTCGAAGCGGTTTAAAATTTAGCGGGATAATTACTGCAGCAAAAATAATCCATAACAAGGTCTTCTCAGCAAGGGTCGCGTCGGCAAAGATATTAAAAGCGACTAGCCCTGCACCGAGAAGTAGAGACCAGATCAACAGTGGTAAACGCAGATAAGCTGAAACTAACAAAATCGAAATTAAAACACCTGTCCAAATCATTTGCTTTACCTGTTAAGTTATTTGTAATGTAGACGCGTTAGTACTGGTCTGGTTCATCAATGTCGTTTATTGCAGTGGTTTTGTTACATCTAACTTTACCACCAAATCTACCTTAACCATTACTTACGGTCTTGTTTTAGATGTGTTCTCATCTCATCTGTCGTATCATGATGTGTAGTGATAGTGTTTGCTGATTTAACCGGCATCAATTCATTAGCTTCATCAGGATCAGAAACAAAGCAGTCACCTATGTCATTACAGTGAACGCCGTTTCTATCCCAAGGCAACCTGCGATAGATACCGAGTTCATCAAAATCAAGAATAGGGTATTTGATAACATCAAAATAGGGCGAGTGATCGAAGTCACGCGGTGTAATCAATTTAGTATTACTGTGTATCAACTTTAATTGGCCGACTTTGTCCTGATGTATGACAGGAATAATCGGAAAACGAATTTTGGCAAAGGCTTCAGCGATCATGGTCGAACATACCGTCCTGGTTGGACTGCCGGCATTATGTTCAAACAGAGTAGAGCGCCAGCGCTTAGGCAGGAACCAGTAAGGAAACATGAAACGCGCCAGATCCATGATCTGGCGGACATTATAATCTTTGCCGAGCTCTTTTATCGAATACTCAATGGCGGTTTGTGAATCGCTGCGTGTAATACCGCGTGGACGACATATGCGTATATGTTCGCCGTCATAATCTTCGATAGAATTCACCACGATACCTTTACCCAGGATGGCTTCGATGATCAGCTGTTCATCGGGGCTGCAATGCCGATATTTTTGAATGTGGTCGCGTAACATCTGGTCATCGATATCATGTAAGCGACCGACATATAAAAAAGAGTGGGTCCAGACACTCTGCGTAATAGACTTGATGATCTCAGCGACATTTGAGCGACCTTCAACTAACAGCACATCACCCGGGCGTAGTTCATAACGTAAACGCTCGAAACTGGTTAGTGGCGTATCATAATTCGGCGGCTCATAGTTAAGCCAATGTACGAATTTGTCCCACAGATAATTTTTAAATCTAGCAAGACGAAACATAGAAACTCCGTAATGGGGTCATCAATATATTTAGCGAATCATTTGAAAAGCGGATAAATATTGCTGATACAAAATTGTATATTTGCAGCACATTTCATTTTTCTGCTCAACTACAAGTTTAGTTCAAATATATCGTTTCAGACGCTAATTGAGACATATTAGGCTGCTTCCGGTTCAAAACATAAAAAGCCGCGTTTTATCATTACAGTGGCCTTGTATGGAGTAGCTTAATTTATAAAATCTCTTACTATTACCAGTGCTCTATCCATTAGCTGTTTCGAGGTGTAAAAATGCGGCGAGAAGCGGATGCCACCGCCACGAGATGCGCAGATAACATTGTTATTCTGTAGATGCTGATACAGTTTTATATTGTCTGTGGACTCGCTGCTAAAAGTAACAATACCTGCGTGTCTGTCTTCATCGATCGGTGTAAGTAGACTGACCTCAGAAATACCCTGCAGTTGATCGATAAGATATTCACTGTTCTCAAGTACTGCCGATTGTATCTTTTCAATACCGATATCCAGCAGTACACCTAAAGAAGCATTAAGCGCGGTGATACCAAGCATGTTAGGACTGCCACATTCAAAACGCTGTGCGCCTTCGATAATTAATTCACTGAGTGGCCGTTCGTTTTGTTGATCTGAAAAATCAAACGCATCTTTAATCATATGCCAGCCAAACTGGCGCAGCCGTAACAGTGGTTGAACGTCCTGGCGGCAATAAAACAACGCCGTGCCTTCCGGTCCGCACATCCATTTATGGCCATCGGCCACAACAAAATCCGCATGGCATGCCTGGACGTCAAATGATATAGCGCCGAGAGACTGGATAGCATCAACACAAAATAATGTACCGTTTTTCTTACAGGCCTTACCAATACGGTTCAAGTTAAGACGTAAGCCTCGTGCAAACTGTACCGAGCTGCAACTCAATAAACGGGTCCGCTCATCCATAGCATCGATCAAAGCTTGCTCAGGATCGTCAGAAGCCTGTCCGTTATCATCTCGCAAAGAAATCAAACGTATCTCTACACCAGATGACTCCAGTGCCTGCCAGACAACCTTATTAGAGGGGAATTCTTCTGCGGGAATAACCAGGTTATCACCGGCAGAAATATTCAGCCCCTGTGCGATTAGCGACAGACCTTCCGAAGTGTTTTTTAAAATAGCAATCTCATCGCTGAATCTGGCATTGATTAATAGCGCCAGCTTATGCTTCAACTGTTGCTCAGTTTGCATCCACACATCATAATGCTGTGAACCAATGCATGCATTTTCTTTGGCAAAAGCGATTACCGCATCGCGAGTGGCTTTTGGCCAGGGCGCAACGGCGGCGTGGTTGAGATGTATAATATGTTCATCAAGTTGGAAATAAGTATTCATATTTTGCAATGTAACATGAAATAATACGCTCCTGTAAATCAACAACATTAAAATAGATCAACAGTCTATATCTGAGATAACCGTAGGCACTGAATATGGGCATTGAAATAGAGCGAAAATTTTTATTACGAAACGATAACTGGAAATCACTGGTCACTGAAACCCATGTGATAAAACAGGGGTATCTGCAAAGTGGTCTCGATGCGTCTCAAAAATCATCAGTACGCATCCGCATCAGTAATAAACAGGCCAATATCAATATCAAAAGTGTTGAGCTCTCAACTATCCGTCAGGAGTTTGAATACGACATCCCATTACACGATGCTGAACAGATGTTGTCCACCTTATGCAGTGATGTGATCATCGAAAAAACACGCTATCATGTGCCTTTTGCTTCACACTTATGGGAAGTGGATATATTTGCAGGCGCGAATGATGGCCTGGAAATGGCAGAGATCGAGCTGTTATCAATTGACGAAACATTTGAAATACCAGAATGGATTGGCGAGGAAGTCAGTAACGATGAACGTTATTACAATATATATTTACTCAAGCACCCATATTATGAGTGGCGTATGTAAATTTTTGCTAGACTGCAGAATAAAATCTATCGAAATGTACTCTAATTAAATGTCTGAAAATAGTAATAATTCTGTAATAAAAGTTTTGATTATCGATGATCACGATCTGGTGCGTCATGGCTTTAAAAGTCTGCTCGCCACACAGCCTGGTATCGATGTTGTCGAAACCCTGAATAGTGGTGAAAAAGCCATCAACTGGTGTCGCGATAATAAGGGCGCTGTTGACGTAATTTTGATGGACGTCAACATGCCTGGTATCGGCGGCATAGAAGCCACTCACCGCATCAGTAAATCCTGGCCAGAAATCGGCATTATTATCGTTACCGTGCATGATGAAGGCCCATTACCTAAACAGCTACTCAATGGTGGCGCCAAGGGGTATCTCACCAAAGGTAATGGTGTAGATGAAATGATTGCCGCCATAAAAGACGTACACGATGGCAAACATTACATCGCCAAAGACATCGCTCAACAGCTGGCGCTTTCGGTACTGCCCGGTGAAACAAATCCCCTGGATACATTATCCATGCGTGAACTCCAGGTATTGATGATGATCGCACAAGGCACGAAAACACTGGCAATCTCTGAAATACTCAATCTGAGCCCGAAAACTATCAGCACTTATCGTCAACGTTTATACGAAAAACTCGACGTTCATTCAGATATAGAAATGTTGCACCTGGCGATGAAACACGGTGTGCTGGACGAAAACACCATGCCAACAAAATGACAGACTGATTTTCTCTGAAGCAAAATCAATCTGTCATCCTGAACGCTAGTGAAGGATCTTAGGTTTGATGCTTGCGCGTATGTAGCGAGTAAGATCCTTCAGCTTCGCTCAGGATGACAGTTATTTAAATAAATTGCTTTTCAGTGTGCCTGATCTGTAAGTAACAAAATCGCCATGACAACTGAAGAAAAAGAATCAACAACAGAAAATAAACCAACATTTGATTCTGCCGCCTACCTGAAAAACGTAACCAGTAAACCCGGTGTTTATCGCATGCTCGATGAAAAAGAGCAGGTGATCTATGTCGGCAAAGCAAAAAACTTAAAAAACCGCTTGAGTAGTTATTTTCGCCAGACCGGTCTATCACCTAAAACCCAGGTGATGGTCTCAAAGATTACCGACATCAGTGTCACCATCACCCATACCGAAGGCGAAGCCTTGCTGCTGGAAAGTAATCTGATAAAAGAATTGCGGCCACGTTACAACGTGTTAATGCGTGATGATAAAAGTTACCCCTATATCTTTATTTCAGACAAAGCCGCTTACCCACGCATAGCGCTGCACCGTGGCGCATGTAAAAAAAAGGGGCAGTACCTGGGGCCATATCCTAATGCTCATGCTGTACGTGAAAGCATTAACTTACTGCAAAAAATGTTTCTGATCCGCCAGTGCGAAGATACAACCTTTGCAAATCGTTCACGACCCTGTCTGCAATACCAGATCAAACGCTGCACCGCGCCCTGCGTTGGTTACATTTCAGAAAAGGCTTATCGTAAAGACATCGATCATGCGATTTTGTTTTTACAGGGGAAAAGTGAAAAGGTCATCAATGAACTGGTAAGCGACATGGAAACTGCAGCTGCAAAACAGCACTTTGAAAAAGCCGCCACTTACCGCGACCAGATCAGTAATCTACGTAAAGTCACCGAAAAGCAGCATATCAGCGCCGACAAAGGTGATATCGATATTATTGCCTGCAGTACAAAAGCCGGGCAGGCCTGTGTGCAGGTGTTTTATGTGCGGAACGGTCTCAACCTGGGTAACCGCAGTTTCTTCCCAAGCCTGCCAGAAGAGCTAACCACCGAGCAGGTACTTAGTGCGTTTATCCCGCAGTTTTATTTAAAACGCGATGTCCCGAGTGAAATCATCACTTCTTGTGCTCTAGAAGAAGCCGAGCTCATTGCAGAGGTATTAAGCGAGCAGACAAAACACAGAGTAAAGCTCACCAGCAAGGTTAGAGGAGAGCGTGCCAAGTGGGTAGAAATGGCATTAAGTAATTCCGATAACTCATTGAAAACAAGGATTGTATCTCGTACTGGTTTATACCGTCGATTTGAAGACCTGCAGGAAATATTGCAACTTGAGAAAATACCACTACGCCTTGAATGCTTTGATATTAGCCACACGCAAGGTGAAGCCACAGTAGCCTCCTGTGTCGTATTTACCCCCGAGGGTGCCTTTAAATCCGACTATCGTCGTTATAACATCGCAGGCATTACAGGAGGTGATGACTACGCCGCGATGAAACAGGCACTGGAGCGACGCTTTCGACCAGAAAAAACAACAGCATCACAGGCTAAAAACAAAATCGAGCAGCAAAAACTGCCCGATGTATTGTTTATAGACGGTGGCAAAGGCCAGCTCAGACAGGCCATCGAAGTTTTCGAAAAACTCGAAATTGACAATGTATTACTCGTAGGTGTCGCCAAAGGCGAAGGCCGTAAAGCCGGTCTGGAAAAATTGATCTTCAGCGATGGTCGCCCTGAGCTCTATCTCACTATAGAATCAGCTGCGCTCAATCTGATCCTTCAGGTGCGTGACGAGGCCCACCGCTTCGCTATCAGCGGTCATCGCGCCCAACGTGCTAAAAAACGCCGTACCTCGTCTTTAGAGGGTATCGAAGGTCTCGGCCCGAAGCGCCGACAAACATTGCTAAAACATTTTGGCGGAATTCAGGGAATAACGCAGGCAGGTGTCGAAGATATTGCTAGAATAACTGGAATAAGTAAAAAAATGGCAAAAAACATATACGACGAGTTTCATGCCAGTGACTAAATTAATGGGAAAAATAGAGAAGGTAGATATCATCGTTAGCGCGAATGAAACGTAACGACCTTACATAAACTATGAATATACCAAACACCATAACCTCATTTCGTATCGTTTTAATACCGGTATTTATTACCGCCTTCTACCTGCCACAACCCTGGGCGCCTGCATTAGCCACCTTCATCTTCTGGTTTGCCGCCATTACTGACTGGTTTGATGGTTACCTGGCTCGCAAGTTAAAGCAGCAATCATCATTGGGCGCATTTATTGACCCGCTGGCAGACAAATTAATGGTTATATCCGCGTTGCTGCTGCTACTAACTCGCCATCCCGATAACAACTGGCTGATATTTTCAGCATTGATCATCATCTCACGTGAAATATTTATCTCATCACTGCGTGAATGGATGTCGAGCCTGGGCTTAAGCCAGGTGGTCGCCGTGTCCTTTTACGGCAAAGCCAAAACCGTTGCGCAGATGTTTGCACTGCTTTTCCTGATTTATCAGCACGATATTTTCGGTTTACCGACATTCATCTTCGGTACCGGCCTGCTGGTATGGGCTGCGATATTAACCTTAGTCTCGATGGTCGGCTACATAAAGTCAGCCTGGCCGACATTATCAGCATAAGAATAGGAATAAATAGGCGTTTAGTGTAATTTTATCTTGACAGTACTGCTCCCATCGCTAGAATAGCGGCCTGCTTTCAAAGCATTGCGGGAATAGCTCAGTTGGTAGAGCGCAACCTTGCCAAGGTTGAGGTCGCGAGTTCGAATCTCGTTTCCCGCTCCAAATTTAGATAAACCCTGTTACTTACTAAAAAAGATGCAGGGTTTTTTCGTTTTTATAGTCAAATAGATGTAAAATCGATGATGTAATAAATGGCGGGATAGCAAAGTGGCCATGCAGTTGATTGCAAATCAATCTACCTCGGTTCGACTCCGGGTCCCGCCTCCAAATTTAAGTGCAGACGTAAAATTTCCTATACGTATTTGAAAATAAAGATACACATCACAGTGAACTTTAAATAGAATACACCTCGTCTCACTAAGATGCCTGTTTGCCCAGGTAGCGTTACTTAACCAATAACTAAATAACGATGTTAAAAGGCTGTAGTAAAAGATAGTCATCTGCCCAGGTGGCGTTGTGGTAGACCATAGTTCGAAGAGCTATTTACGTTTAGATACAATAATAAATTGGGTGTAGTAAAAGATAGTCATCTGCCCAGGTGGCGTTGTGGTAGACCATAGTTCGAAGAGCTATTTACGTTTAGATACAATAATAAATTGGGTGTAGTAAAAGATAGTCATCTGCCCAGGTGGCGTTGTGGTAGACCATAGTTCGAAGAGCTATTTACGTTTAGATACAATAATAAATTGGGTGTAGTAAAAGATAGTCATCTGCCCAGGTGGCGTTGTGGTAGACCATAGTTCGAAGAGCTATTTACGTTTAGATACAATAATAAATTGGGTGTAGTAAAAGATAGTCATCTGCCCAGGTGGCGTTGTGGTAGACCATAGTTCGAAGAGCTATTTACGTTTAGATACAATAATAAATTGGGTGTAGTAAAAGATAGTCATCTGCCCAGGTGGCGAAATTGGTAGACGCAAGGGACTTAGAGTATTGAGCACCCAGACAGGAAACTTCTGGTGTGAATGGAGTCAAATTCGGGGAAACCTTTCAGATAATGCTGATGGCAATCCCGAGCTAAGCTTTGGATCGGTTTTTACTCCTGTAAGTCGGAGTGAGAGCGTGGCAATTAGGACAAAGTAAACGTAGATTTTCTAATCTATTATCTTTGTTAACACCATTAATATGGTCGAGTTCTAATGGAATCGGGTTACCCAACCAAGTTTTGTTATTACAGTTGGAACAAACAGGTTTAAACATATTATTGTCTAACAATCTGTTTTTCAGTTTATAAGACTGAATAGGAAGTTTGTTTTCAAGATAATCTGTTAATGAGTATTTTGCAGGCAATTTCTTACCTTTGTTCCACGCCTGACCTGAAAAATGTGTGATATTTAAATCATAGTGATTTATCGCTTTTTTAAGTATTTGATAATTGCCACCGTACGGTGCTACATGAAGCTTGATTAGCACTTGCCTTAACGAACTAGATTCATTAACAGCAAGTTTTAGTTGATCAAGTGAATATTTATGTAGTTTCATATTCAATCCTTTGAAAGTGTAGAGACTTGACGGCTCCCGCCTAATCTGTGAATTTTTACAGCATGGTGAAGAGAAAGTCCAGACCACAAATGCCAATATTAATTGGCAGTAGCGAAAGCTATAGTTGGTAAGAAAATCCCTCGCCTTAACGGGCGTGCCGGTTCGATTCCGGCCCTGGGCACCATTTTTAATTCATATACATGTTTCATTTATACCGGCAATTGCGGTTATATCTGAACAGAATCGAACCGGTTCCGGTTAGATTATGAATTACTTCCCTGTAATTCACCCTTCGGGCAACAGCAAGAAACGCTGTTTTAAATTTTTTCCATAAAAATTTAATCCGGCCCTGGGCACCATTTTTAATTCATATACATGTTTCATTTATACCGGCAATTGCGGTTATATCTGAACAGAATCGAACCGGTTCCGGTTAGATTATGAATTACTTCCCTGTAATTCACCCTTCGGGCAACAGCAAGAAACGCTGTTTTAAATTTTTTCCATAAAAATTTAATCCGACCCTGACACCATTTTTAATTCATATACATGTTTCATTTATACCGGCAATTGCGGTTATATCTGAACAGAATCGAACCGGTTCCGGTTAGATTATGAATTACTTCCCTGTAATTCACCCTTCGCGTAACAATTTAAACAGAGATATGACCACTTGTAGGAGCGCTTTGTGATGTGCAAGGACGCACAAATACAGCGGTGGTAGGACACCAAAGAGCTGTCAAAGCGCGAATTCTCCTAGGTTGAATTCGCATTATTTAAATAATAATCAAAGTACAGGATATCGGCTTATCACGACGCATTTTAGTACAGGTATTTTAAGTTAATTAGTAAGTGCTAATAAGTGATAGATCTGGCGGTATGCCCTACAAGTTTTTACCTTGCAAAATCATGATAAGGGCGTTAAATTGCACGTTAATATATTGATTTAAGTTGTTTTTTATTAGGGAAAAGGTTGTATTGTCAGTGAAATCTAGAATCGCTATCCGGACCATGGTCTTCACGCTCCTGTTCGCTCATGCTGCCAATGCACTTGCCTACCGATATTGACCCGGAAGTCGAGGCATGTATCAGGAAGAACGCACCAAAATCGACTGTTATTGAGAAAATTAGGCTTACATCGGAAGGTTCGATGTATGAAGACGAAGAAGTCCTCTCTGCAAAAGTATACTGGAAACGCTCTCCTGAAGGCACTTCAAATCTGCTCACTTTATTTGACGAGCCGGATGATATCTTAGGTTCGCGTCTCCTGTTTCTTGAAAAAAAACCTGAAAATGAAATTTATTTATATATGCCGGCTTTATTCAAGGTGCGCCGTATTTCTTCAGATAGGATCTCATCATCAATGTACGGTATGGATTTCTCATACGAGGATTTCCAGTTTATGTATAACATGATGGCAACAGCTGTTTCCGAACAAAGGCCAGGTGAAGTGATAAATGGCGAACCTGTGTATGTGTTCGCCATTACGCCAGGAGAAGGAGAAAAATCTTTATATGAAACGATTTATTCTTATATCGATAAAAAATCTTGTGTGATCCAGAAGGTAGAGTTTTATGAGCAGGGTAAGAAGTTACGTAAAGTACTCGACACAGTGCCTGATTCAATAAAAGAGGTAAACGGAATACTGATACCTCACAAACTCCAGATGCGTGATATAAAAAAAGAAAGTGAAACAGAGCTGACCGTGATTTCAGTGAGCGTAGATTCTCCTATCAATGACACTTTATTTGATCCTGATAAGCTAAAGGAACATCGTGGCATCTTCTGATACGCACCATTTACCAAACTGTAAATCAATACCTGCACTAATTTGTCATTACCCAAGGACCATTGTCGGTGCGGTACTAATCCTGTTTCTACTTGCTCTTCTGCAGAT
>CAWBXM010000069.1:0-60929 GCA_963792545.1 uncultured Gammaproteobacteria bacterium
GTAGCGTCGTCATGCCAGCATGCTTGTAGCTGGCATCCAGTGACTTGATACTTTGGTGTACGCGAAAAAATGAACGACGTAAGCGCCAAAGCACAGTTCGAAAGCAATAAGGTAGGGTGGGCATTGCCCACCAGCTTTTATTTATAACAGGGGGCGGAGTGTTTACTGATTCATCCGCGGTACAAGATTGCATCGCTTTTCGCCCCGCCGGCGAGGCTGTGGCGAAGGGGGATTTAAAACAAGTGTTGTGTTGCGGTGCAACGCGTGTATAACGCAAGACGGGGAGTGGGGAATCGTGGTCTGTCCCCGATTGTTTGCTGTAACGACCTGTTGTATGAGCAAGGAGATTTCATAATGAAATACACAATATCGATGTTGCGCATACTGCCCATATTATTTGTTATTTTTATTAGCTCTTGCATGACAGCTGACAAAAAAGGAGGGCCTGGTAAAGAGTATATTGTTGACGCAGGAACCTACTCGATAATTGTACCAAATGCGGCAGACTGGAAAATTAATGTTGATAAGGCAAGCGGCTTAATTGATTTATCTAAGAGTGTTATATTCTGGAATGGAAAGGTTTTAGGTGATGTCACAATTAAGATATTTCAAAATAATTTGACAAAACAAAAGTTTAATTTAACGGAAGATCAGGTCGCAGATGATTATAGAGACCTTGAAGAACAAGTCATGGTAGAAGAGGGTGTTAAAAAAGGCAAATATAAGTTAGAGCAATTGAATAAAACCACTACCGCTATGGCGGGAAAAAAACTGTATACGATGTCCTATAGAACTTTTACAACTACTGCAGGTGGCAATGCTATTCTTTATTTGTATTTTCCTCCTGACTTTGGCGCTAAGCATCGTTTCTTTGGTTTTTTTATTCAAGAATCCCATATGCTTGGTGTTGCAAAAAAAGGGTCCCTGGAAGACATGCCGTCCACTGATTGATAGTTTTCGATTAAAAGACGAATCCAAATAGGTGACGGGAATTCCGGGGACAGAATTCCGGGGACACAATACTTAACAAAAAAGGGACGCTACCCTTTTATATGTTGAAATGGATATCAAGAAAATTAAAAGGGTAGGAAAATTAAAAGGGTAGCGTCCCCTTTATTCTCCCTTTATTCTGCATGGGCCAATACAGAAACTCACAAAGCTTGCTGGTCTTCCCAATCCTGGTAATGAGAACGACAGTTAACTGGTATAAGCGAAACAAGAAAGACCATTAATGAAGAAGCTTTAAAAATGCCTTCTCAAATAGAGGCCCGAGTCAGAGAGCAATTATTTCTATTATTAGAGAATATTGCTCTCTGACACCTGTTTCCTGTAACAGTTGATAAATTTAATTATCGAGCGGTTGTTTTATGCTTACTGCACCGCGTAATTCACCGGCTTTGTAACCTGTTGCTTTATCATGTGGATACAAAGATTTTATTTTGGCCTGCACGGTTGCGGGTATTTGCTCGGTGCTACCATGGCAGGCCAGACACATTGGTGCAGTACCAATTGCTTTCATGTAACGCAGCGATTTGCCATCTGGTTCATCAACCACTTCAGCATGAGACATTGTTTTTAAATCTTCGCCTTTGGCTGCGCGCTGTTCAAAACTATGTAATACGGTTTGTTCCCAGCTGTCTGGGATGCCCATCATGGAATTACGCGGTTTGTTGCTAACACGTGTTACCTGCCAGCCATTTTTTAGCGATATATCGCTGGCAATTTCAGGCGCGATATTTCGGCAAACTTTAATGGCTGATTCCGGTCCGTTGCTTTGCATTTCTCCTTTTAATGTACCGCCCAGGCGTTTTAAAAAGTCATTGGTTGCTGCTTCAGCGGCATTGATGCGAGCCTGTGTGTCTGCATCATCGGCTGCTAATGTGATCGGCGTGTAGCCGATGAGCAATGCGCTGGCAAGAATTAAATTAGAAATGTTTTTCATAATGGTGTTCCTGATTAATGTTATGTATAAGTTCGTTTTTGTTACTGGCTCTGGTTATAGCTGGAATATTATTTGCAACGCTGGCTGACTATCAGGTATTGCATATTTAATGCTTCCTGCTGTTTATAGTTAAACAATATTCCTGCGTCATGTTCGCCGTTACATCGAGGTTATTTGTTCGTACCTGCGCAACACTACTAAAACTGGAGGGGCAAGGTGGTTCATCCGCCCCCTTTATGGGAGTCGTTGGAGAGTCTCCTAACTACCCTCGGCAGGCATGTACATCTTGTCTTTGTTGAGCTTATAGCTCCACGGCAAGCCGGAGTTTTTCCAGCCGTCTTTCAGACGCCAGTTTTTCTTGTCGCCGTCCTTTATCGTGCCACCTTCAAAGCCGTCAATGACAACATAGACATTTTTGTAGCCCTTGCCCCATAGTTGCTTGGCACTGGGGGCGCCACGTGTTCCACCGGAACGGCACATCAGGAGTACTGGTGTTTCTTTGCTTAAGCCGCGTTCTTCCAGTGCTGCGGAAATCTGCTGTTCAAACTGAGGATTGGTTTCCATGGAAAATACCGGTTTTGTTTTGTGCCAGGCAGTCCGATTGGCGGTCTTGAATGGTATATTGGTATCGACGATATCTGTGAAACCGGTAAACATGATTTCAATCGGATCGCGGACGTCGACGAATAGCACCTTGTTACCCATTTCTTTCTTCATTTCGTAGGCTTCGCTAGAATCGAGGTACAACTTCCACGGGGTCTGCCTGGAAGGATCAGAAGGTTCGGGAGCCGCATGCACTAAACCGGACAGGGAGAAAAGGATCGCGGTGATAAGGGCATTGGTTAACATCTTCATGAAATGTTTCTCTTATGTATGTGGATAATGAGCGAAGTATAAAATTTGAACTGTCTGGCTGTCTGTGACTTAGTCACTAAGTATTAGGTATATCTAATATACTGATTATCGAATAATTGGGGGCAGACCACGATTAATTAAGAATCAATGAATAAACAAATGGGGTCAGATCACAATTAACTCTAATATTAGAAACAATTGCTCTCTGAATATTCCTAGGCCGTCGGTATGTCTATTACGTTAACAAAACATATCGACGAACAGGCACCCTGTGGGAGGGACGATATAAGTCTAGCCTCGTCGATAGTGATCATTATCTGTTAACTTGTATGCGCTACATCGAGCTAAACCCTGTTCGTGCCAATATGGTAGAGCATCCAGGAGAGTACAAATGGTCTAGCTATTCTGCAAATGCACAAAATGGATACGATGGCTTAGTTGAGCGGCATCCAATGTATCTTGAACTGGGTGCAGTCGACAAAGATCGGAAAACGGCATATCGTGAACTATTTCGGAATCATATGGATGGTGATACATTACACGAGATTCGTGAATCATTGAATCATGAATTAGTACTTGGACGTTCTTATTTCAAGGATAGAATAGAAGAGATAACAAGTAGACAAACGCGGTTGGGCATACCGGGTAGGCCAATGATAGGAGAAGAAGGAACAATCTATGTGGTGTATTAGTATATTAGAAATAATTGCTCTCTGACCCATGTTTTACATGTTTTAAAATTTTGTATAGTACCCGCATGACCAATAATATCGACATCAATGAAGTCACTACCGAATTCCGCGCCTTTCGTGACAGCTTCCAGTCTGTGCAACTAGCAACGGTCAATGAGCATGGCAAGCCGGAAGCCAGTTATGCGCCGTGCATCCGTGACAGTAAGCACATCTAGAGGAAGAATGGGGTCAGGTCTTGCAATACCACATATGCTTGATTGCAAGACCTGACCCCGACTTTTGCAAGCTCACGAAGGCTTGTGATTGTGTGTGTCCGATCAACACCCCAGGGATCGAATATAGAACTCTTCGATAGCGGGTTTCACCTCCGAGGTGTCGATCAGCCACAGCACGGTGCCATCAGAGGCCGCCCATCTCCAAGTCTTCGGTAATGGCGGCCACACCGGCCTTGGCACAACTCTCGTCAATGTCACCACCGGGCGCCCCGCTGACACCCACTGCACCGAAGACTTGGCCGCCAGCCTCGATCAGCACCCCGCCGGCAAGCATGGCTAGCCCATCACGGTAGTACAGTGGTGAACCCTTCATCCGATCCAACCCACCCGAAGGCGCGGTGAAGTTTGCCGAGGTGTAGGCCTTGTCCTTGCTGATGGATACCGTCACCGGTGGTCCGAGGGTATCGCGCAGCATCACCTGCGGTATGCCATTTCGGTCCACCACCGTGACGCCCACTTGATAACCCTGTTTACGGCATTCGTTGATAGTTGCCTGGGCGATGCGCTGAGCCGATTCGAGGCTCAGTCGATTGACACTGACAGACAGCGGCGCGTCTTCAGCCTGGACATTAAATCCGGTACTCGCAAGGGCAATGCCGGCGACGGCGATCAAAACAGTTTTCTTGAACATGTGATTATTCTCCTCTCTATAAATGGAAAAACATGGGTAAAAACATGGGTCAGAGAGCAATTGTTTCTAATATATGTCACCTCTAATATTAGAATTAATTGCTCTCTGCCCCTGGTTTTGTTGAGCCAACTTTTTGACCCGGTCATTATCGATTCTCAAAACGGTTATAGTCGAACAGACCTCCATCGATCGGGTTAAGTTCCGCATTGGAATTCTGGGGACAGTATACTTAATATAAATAGTGAATTATGCTAATAAGTATACTGTCCCCAGATTACAAGAGCGTTAGCCATCGTATATAAATATCGGATTTAAATGACTTCAAATAGAAAAGAGCAGATATGCAGATTATTAAAAGGTATTGAAACTGGTGACCCAGTATCTGTATCTGTCGTGAATGAAGAAAAATATATCCAACATAACCCACAAACTCATGAAGGAAGTGAAGGCTTGGCAGTACTATTTAAGCGTCTATCTAAAACATCGCCAAGAGTAAACATCGTCAGAGTATTAGAAGATGGCGATTTCGTTTTCGCCCACACAGAGTATGACTTTGCCACTCGAAATATTGGCTTCGAAATCTTTCGTTTTGAAAACGGTCAAGCAGTCGAACATTGGGATAATATTCAGAAAAGAAAAGGACCAAATGACTCTGGTCACTCAATGGTTGATGGTGCAATTGAAGTGACTGACCTCGAAAAGACAGAAAGCAATCGCAGCACCATTGTATCATTCGTGGAAAATGTTCTGATTCAAGGTGACATAGAAAAACTTAATGCTTACCTAAACCAAGAATGCTATATGGAACATAATCCAAGTCTTGGTGATGATTTAGTTAATTTGAAAAGTGTTTTATCTGGTTCAGACAATGACAGTTCAGTTTCTATTAAATATAAGAAATGTTATCGTGTTTTAGCAGAGGGTAATTTTGTTCTGTCCGTTTGTGAAGGATATGTGAATCAAATTTCTTCATCTTTCTTTGATCTTTTCCGATTAGATAATGGAATAATTGTTGAGCATTGGGATACGACAGAAGCAATTCCACCACGTAGCGAGTGGAAAAACAATAACGGTAAGTTCTAAATGGCTAACAAGGCGCTCCAGCTGATTCACAAAAGCGGCGCTCCTATCGTCGCCCCACTTTAATTAAAGGGGACGGAGGGATTAAATAATGATCAATTTTAGAAAGTGGTTAAAAAATAATCCCTCCGTCCTCTTTGTTCCCCTTTGTTCGTTGTTAGATAAATTTTAATTCATCTCATTCCACAGCCGCCAGTTTGGCTTCCAGTCGACTACGCAACTCCTGCTCGTCTGCCGGTATGCTGGTGACGCGTAGTGGTTGACCATTCTGCTTTAGAAACACTGCCTGACCATTGAGCAGTTGATGACGATTGGCAAAGGCGCGCCCGTGCGGCGTTCCTAAATCGGCCACTACAAAATCAAGTCGCGAATCGAAATCGCCTCTGACATGGCGCAGGCGATTAAGCGCGTCTCCGCCAGCAGGCGAAAAGTTTTCATAGGCCAAAACCAGTACAGGCTTGCCCTGGCCAATAATAGAAAGATCGGTACTAATGGGTTTTCCGGCACCCATTATCAAAAGGTAGCCCAGTGCAGCCAGTACTACGAGGGATGCGGCGCTTACCGCGATTTTTTTAACCATCGTCGTGCAGTCTCCTACGTCAAATGCAGCGGGTCTAATCTTAGCGACCATCGCCTGAAAAAAACAGGGGTCAGAGGAAAAAAACAGGGGTCAGAGTGAACCTCCTCACTTTATAAACCCGTTAAACTGGGGGAGGTTCAGAGGGATTAAATAATGATCAGTTCAGCAAAGTGATTAAAAAATAATCCCTCTATAAAAATCTCGACTTAGGTAGACAGTTTATACTGTTATTAACCTATATTGGAGTCGAGAGCTATGAATCGAAAAGAGCAACACGATATCTCTAGAAAACTAAAGGTTTTAAATTATGCAAAAGAGATCAGTAATATATCGAAGACGTGCCGTTATTTTGGGATATGTCGAGAGACTTTCTATAAGTGGAAACGTGCTTATGAAGCGCATGGGGAAGAAGCACTAATTAGCAGTAAACCCTGTCCTGAAAACCATAAATTACGTATCCCTAAAGCCATAGAAGAAAAAATTGTTCATTTGCGAACTACGTACCATTTTGGTCCAGATATGATTGTATGGCACTTACAGCGGTATCACAGCATCAAAATATCACGCAATGGCTGCTACCGAGTTTTGGTTAGAAACAAACTGAATCGGCTTCCTGAAAACATCAAAGTACGATCACGCAGTAAATTTAAACGCTACGAAAAAAGAGTCCCTGGACATCATGTTCAAGTGGACGTTAAGTTTCTATTTTTTAATGATAAACAAGGTAGGCGTATCAAGCGTTTTCAATACACAGCAATCGATGACTGTACGCGTATCCGAGCACTTAAAATCTATGAACGGCATACACAAACCAGTTCTATCGATTTCATTAATTATGTGGTTCACAAATTTCCTTTTAGGATAAAAACAATTCGAACGGATAACGGCCATGAGTTTCAAACAATGTTTCATTGGCATGTCGGCGACTTAGGTATGGAACATGTTTACATCAAGCCAGCAACACCTCGATTGAATGGCAAGGTAGAGCGTTCTCACTTAACCGATAAACGCGAATTTTATCAAGTCTTGGATTATAACGGCGATGTTGATCTGCGTAAAAAACTCGCTCAGTGGGAAGATTACTATAACTTCCTACGGCCGCATTCTGCACACATGGGGAAAACACCTTATGAAAAACTTAAGCAACGTATGTTAGGATGAAATTCTACTGTCAGCCCAAGTCGGTCATTGGTTACCGCTATCTTGATTACAAATTCGACAATCCGGAGATTATCGACAACATGAGTATTGGAGGCCCGTTTGCCGGGCTTAGATATCACTTCTAGGTTCTGACAGTTGTTTGTACCCTGTGTCTCAAGACGCTAATATAACTAGAAGATTATCTACATTGACACCTAACCGGCCATGTCATTTCGACCAGAGGGAGAAATCTTCCGCCACAGTGGTAACAGATTTCTCCCTCTGGTCGAAATGACAGCGTAGTGTTTGTGTTTCCCGCTAGCAACATCACTTTGAATTAAGCTTAAGTAAGTGCCATTCGGGGCAACTCAGGGGTCAATGCAGATGGTTCGGTCGAAATGTATGATGACTCGAATAAAACGGCTGCTTAATACCAATGCTGTAATCGCGGAATAAAATATTCAGCATATCCCTATGCTTCACTCGACAACTGCTCCTGCATTACTCTACTACACACCATCCATGGTGTTATGCGTTGCTCTAACATCTACATCCATGTAGAAGCCCTTCGGGGCTTACGTGAAAAATTATTCCAGGCAATTTTTTCCGCTCCTACGAAAGCTTTTATGCTTGTAGGAGCGGATTTTATTCCGCGATTGCCCGCTGTTTTTCTGCAGCGGGTAATATAACAGGATGCACTAAATGCGCCGAATAAAGAATAAGGGAAAAGTATGCAAGCTATAAAATGCTGCGTGATGACAAAGTGCACACGTTGTGCTACTCTTCAAGCATGAAAACATATGCCTGGAATTCAGAGAAAAATGAAATGCTCAAAAAAGATAGGGGTGTTTCTTTTGAAGAAGTTGTACTTAATATTCAACTAGGTAACGAAGTAGATATCTACGATCATCCAAATATTAAAAACTACCCAGATCAAAAAATATCTATCGTATTAATAGAAGACTATGCATACCTGGTACCTTTCGTTGAAAACAAGGAAGAGATTTTTCTTAAAACAATTATTCCAAGCCGAAAAGCAACTAAGCAATATATAGGTGATACCAATGAGTAAACTTGATTCTGAAGAAAAAGAAATTCTCGATGCATTTGAGTCAGGCAAGCTGAAAAAGTCTAAAAATATTAAAAAACAAATTGAGCAACATAAGGCTGTTGCTGAGGCAACCTTTAAAAAGGATGCACGTATTAATATTCGTCTGTCATCTAAAGATCTTCGTTCATTGCAAGCAAAAGCTCTAATGGAAGGTATGCCATATCAAACATTTGTATCTAGTGTTTTACATAAGTTTATAGATGGCCAGCTAGTCGATAAATCAGCTATCAAGTAGCTCAACGTTGACTACTTTATACGCTGCTTTGTTTTACTACGCGCCAGAGAACCATCTGAGAACAATCGGGGACAGACTATGATTGTTCACAGATGGTTCGGTCGAAATTTATGATGACTCGAATAAAACTGATATTTAATACTAATGCTGTAATCGCGGAATACAATATTCAGCATATCCCTATGCTTCACTCGGCAACTGCTCCTGCGTTGCTCTAACATCTACATCCATGTAGAAGCCCTTCGGGGCTTACGTGAAAAATTATTCCAGACAATTTTTTCCGCTCCTACGAAAACCGCTCATGCTTGTAGGAGCGGATTGTATTCCGCGATCGCCCGCTATTTTTCTGCAGCGGGTAATATTATAGGATGCACTAAATGCGCCGAAGAAAGAATAAGAGAAAACTATGCAAGCTACAAAAACGCTAGTCACAATACTTGGGCCGAATCTGGATGTAGCGCTTCAGGTGAAATGGGCAGTTCATCTGGCGGCTGCGAATAAGCTGGATCTGCTTATTTTAAATCGTGTTGAGAGCACTGATGATCGTCTCGAAGAGGTGCTTTTAGATCAGTCTGAAAATGAAGTCTCAGAAACAGAGAGCAGTATCGATACGGTTGTGCGTATCATCAAGGAGTCCGATGAATTACGTGCGGGAGAACGTCAGAGTAGTGACACGGATGAAGCTGAAGATTCAGAAATTCATAACGTGTATGTTCGACTGAAGAATGTTTACTTTACTAGTAACTCTTCGCTGCGACGTATGACACTGACTGAACTAGGGAACAAAGATGTTGAGCTATTCACACAGGCGCGTGCGGAAGTTACCGATGTATCAGATACTGATTTAATCAAAGAGCGCCGGCTTTTCTTGCGTTACATTCCCTGCGAGGTCGTACTCTGTCTCGGCCTTGATGAGGAGACGGAGTTCTCACGCATTCTGGTGGCGACAGCACCGGGAAGAAACGGTAGAGCAGCTTTACAGCTAGGTGCGAGGCTGGTTTCTGTGGTGAACGGAACCCTGACAGCTTTGCATGTTAACCCGAACGTCGGGACATCTGCGGAAGAGGTTGGTGAGCGCAGGCTGGAGAGTCATATCACAAAATCTTTGGGTAAAGACTACCCTGATATCGATAGTCGGGTGATAGTGGACGATAAGATCGATGACGGTATTAAACGTGTGTGGGAGAAGGCCGCCATGATCTGATCGTGATCGGCGTGATAGCATCACAGCTTGAAACAAGCCTGGCTGCGAGACTCGGTAAGAAAGCAGTCGTTGTCATGGTTAGCACCGCATCTCCTTTTGCCAGCCAGTCTAAACAGTTTTTAGATGAATTTGCCCAGTTATATATTCCTCAGATCACACGTGATGATCGTGTCGCGCTAGTCGACAGTGTACAGTCGAATGCTGCCTGGAATTTTGACTTTGTAGCTTTGATGGTGCTGTCTACGATCATGGCGGCTATCGGTTTGATCCAGGATTCTGGCGCAGTGGTGATCGGTGCGATGCTGGTTGCCCCTCTTATGACTCCGTTGATGGGGCTTGGGCTGGCGCTTGTGCAGGGTAATCTTGCACTGGCAAAGATGTCGTTTCGCTCAGTAATCTTAGGCCTGGGTGTCTCCCTCCTGGTAGGCTTTCTGGTCGGTTCCCTGGCACCTGGTTTTCAGGAGCCTACGCGTGAGATGCTGTCTCGGGGAGGCCCGATATTGCTCGATCTGATGGTGGCGTTTGCTGCCGGAATGGCCGCAGCGTATGCTTCTACTCGGCCAAACCTGATTGCGGCTTTGCCTGGCGTGGCTATTGCCGCCGCCCTGGTACCTCCGATTGCAACTGCGGGACTGGCGCTGGCAATCGGTCAATTTGACCTGGCTGTTGCTGCCTTGCTGCTTTTCGGTATCAATATGGTTACCATCATCCTGGCCTCCATGCTGAGCTTGTGGTTAGTAGGTTTTCGAAACCTGAAGAAGACGGCAAACTGGAGCATGATAGGTGACAGTGTAATCATCACCGCGGTGTTGGCTCTTGGTCTTTATCTGAGTTTTTATCATCAAAAACATGAACTCACTGAGAAGTTTCCGGCTGGCCTGGTAGCGGCTCTGCAGGAAGAGCTCGGCTCGAGGTACCAGCTGAAGAGCCTGGCTGTTGCCTATGACGAACTGGGTTTGCAGCTCAACCTGGACGTGGTTGGCGCGGAACCTATATCTGAAGAACTGGCGACTGAGGTCAGGGTCCTGGCCTCAGAGCACTATGATCATCCGGTGAGGGTCAGGTTGATGACACTGATGAATATCAAAAATGCAGAACAGTAAAGTGAAGTGCGCCATCAGATGTAGCTTGTTTCAAAATCAACGGGTGATTTACCCAGATAATTCACATGACTTTCGATGTAGTCAGGTTCTACCATGCAGTTCAGAACGCATGATTTGATAGCATCGCACAAATTATTGAATACATCTAATTCGTAACCATCTTCAGCAATTAATGATGCGGTTTGGTCTGTCCATTCTTTGATGTGATATTGCATAATGCCCTCGTGATATAAGTTAGTAAACTTTGAAATAAACTAATATGTCATTTCTATAAGTACTTTTAGTACATGACGGTGCTACAGTAATGCTGAGATGTTACAAAGGTGTTAAACGTTTCGGAAGATATTGTTACCACACCTAATAGATTACTTTAACTAGCAAGTTCGGCTATGAATGCCAGTTCAAAAAACAATAGCAAAAATTTTTCACCACAGAGGCACAGAGGGCACAGAGTTTTACTTTGTTAACCGCGCCTACGGCGCTGTTAACAATAGAAAGTTTTTCTCTGTGTCCTCTGTGCCTCTGTGGTGAATCGCTTTTAAAGTTTTTGATTGCACGAAAAGGGTCGGGTTTTCTTGTTTAGATAACTATCATGAAGGTCTGTTATTGTGAAATTTGCCGAATTCTCGTTGCCCAGTGCATTGTGGTGGACCAGTACGTGCTCTGATGTTTCGATTGTCAGATATTCAATTCCATATTTGAAAGGGGGTTACAGAGGTGTATGATGTTGATTTATCGGTTCAATACATGGTGATTGCATATGACATTTACAAAATTCTTCCTGCTGTTATTGCTTGTTCTTGCAAACACTTTTGCAGTACGGGCTGTAGAAGCACAGGATGCAGAAGTATATAAAACGGTAGATAAAGACGGTGATGTCACGTTCAGTGACCAACAAACGAGAGGCGCTGAAACAATTGATGTGCAGCCGAATGTTGTCGATGTCGATGTACCGGCGATGCCAGCTTCAACCGTACAGGAGTCGGTGAAAAATCGGGCCACTGAAAATCAGATCGAGACCCAGCAAGAGGCAGTTGGCCGTGGCACGGCTGAGGGTGCTAATTTACGCAGGCGAGTACGGAATGAAACCAATGGCGAGGGTATTGATCGACCAGGTGGCGTGGTAACCCCGTATGGTAGAGAAGCTGGCCGACCAGATGGAGAGGTAAGACCACGTGCTGGAGAAGGTGCTCGACCAGGTGGCTTGGGTGGCCGTAGATAGTTGCTGCTTAATCTTTGTCGCTGAAAATAACAGGTGGCAGTTTGCATGTGGTAATAGGTAACACAGGGTCGGACCTGAGCAACCACTTGATTATACTGTCGCGGACAAACGGGTAACGCAAATGGAAGGAGGGAAGGTATTGATACCTCGTTCATCTGCCTATTATGGTCGTGTAAAATGCAAAAACATGTTCAGATATAATCTCAAGTTCAAAAGCGCAGCAATCTCGCTGCTGTTTCTATTGATATCAGGCAGCGCGGATGCTCGCCACCCACTCGAACCCGCAGACACGTCGAGTCCACAGGCGACCATGGAGAGCTTTCTGGCGCTCACTGACGAGGCCAGCCAGCGCTTAGTAATTTTTCATGATGCTCCGAGTTCAGCCTCGCAGAAAGCGCTTGAGCAAGCTTTGGTCAACGTAAGCCATCTACTCGATCTGAGCCAGATCCCGCCAGCCGCCCGTAACAAATTAGGTATGTCTACCACCGTGCTCCTGTGGGACGTCATGGCGCGCCTTGATTTGCCACTGCCGGAAGATATTCCAGATGCGAGCGCCGTTATGGAATCCGACGACAAGGCCAAAGATTCGGCGCAGTGGCAGGTTCCCGGTACCGAGATTACCATTGTCCGGATCGCGGAAGGATCTCGCGCCGGCGAGTTTCTATTCAGCGCGGATCTGGTCAAACGGTTGCCCGGCTTCTACGAGCTGGTGCATGAACTGCCTTATCGGCGGTCGATGCCGTCAGATGATCTGGTACAAACCGATCAGATGCTAACCGGATGGATGATCCCGATGACCTGGGTAGAGACGCTTCCCGACTGGGCCAAGACCCCTTTACTTGGCCAGGTGTTCTGGAAGTGGTTCGTTTTGCTGCTGCTGTCTGGACTCGCCCTGGGGGCGATCATATGGGTTTTCCGATGGGGCCGGCGTCGCGACTGGGATAGTTCCCTGAGCGCCTATGTATACCACCTCAGCGCGCCCCTGGCCATCCTTGTCCTCGCCCCGCTGCTGCAGATTTTCTTTCAGGATCACCTCAATCTGACCGGTTCCGCGGCCAGTGTGCCAGATTACATCATCGAGGTTGCCTACGGAGGCTCGCTGGTTTGGCTCATATGGCTCACCGCCAACTGGATTGCCGAGGCCGTCATCGCCTCGCCGCGGATAAACTCCGAGAGCCTGGACGCCAGTATCCTGCGTCTGGTCGCGCGCGCCGTTGGTGTTACGGCCATGCTCGTGCTTACTTTCAGAGCTGCGCATTTTGTCGGAATCCCCGTATATGGCCTCGTTGCTGGTGCCGGAGTGGGCGGACTTGCCATCGCGCTGGCGGCAAAGAGCACCCTGGAAAACTTCATTGCAGCCCTCAACCTCTTCGCCGATCATCCGGTTCGCATCGGCGACCTCTGCCGCTATGATGACGAAGCCACGTCAGGGTGGCATCCGGTCGGCCGGGTGGAGTCCATTGGGCTGCGTTCCACCAAGATCCGGAAGTTAGACCGCACACTGATTACCATTCCCAATGCGAAATTCGCCCAGATGCATATCGTGAACTTCGATAGATGCGACCGCATGTTGCTGAGCACCAAGCTCGGTTTGCGCTACGAGACTACCGACAACCAGCTACGCTTCTTGCTGGCGGAACTGCGGGAACTGCTGCATGCGCATCCGAAGACTATTCATCTTGCCAATGATCCGGTTCGCGTGCGCTTCGTTGAATACGGTGACTATTCCCTGAACGTTGCGATTCGTGCCTATATCAGGGTGACGGATTACAACGAGTTTCTCGCCGTTCAGGAAGATATCCTGCTGCGCATTATGAAAGTTGTTGGGCAGGCCGGGACCGGTTTCGCGTTTCCGTCACAAACGCTGTATCTCGGCCGCGATGGCGGGCTCGACAAGGAGCAGCAAGAGGGCGCAGAGAAGCAGGTGCGCGAATGGTCATCTGCACATACCTTGCCGTTCCCTGATATTGCCGAGGACCAGCGCAGGAAGATTACCGATACCCTCGACTATCCACCGGAGGGTTCGCCCGGTGCAGATGACGGTTAGATAATCACAGAGAACTGGTTGCCTACTGGATGTCCGGTTGTTTTGAAAACAGCGAAATAGTACTTTCTCCAAACACTTATAGTACTTTCTCCAAACACTTCAAGAGACAAGCTAAATGAGCTTCTCAATCTTTTTGAAAAAGTTGGAGTCATCCAATCATCCAGTCAAAACAGATCAAAACATCAGGCTATCAAAAACACTGTTTTAAAGCGATCTAACGTGATAAACGAGTTAAGGTGAGAAGCACTGATAATGAAGGATTTAATTCGTTATACTCGTCCAGTGAAAATATAAATAAAATTTTTGTCGAGAAATCTTTGTGTGACTCCGAACCACCATCTAAAGGCAACGACTATTCATGATGAAGCAAGGAAACAATCTACTCAACAAGAGTGAGCTCGAGGATTTAAGCGTTAGTCAAGTGGCAACCTGGCAAGCTCCCATCCTACAATCCAAATTGCATAGGCCCCCGATAACGCCGGACCATGTGCACCGGCCCGAATTGGTAAGACTTCTTGACAGGAATATCCCACAGGGCCTGATATTGGTCTCAGCTCCGGCCGGGTACGGAAAAAGTACCCTGGTTAGTTGCTGGCTGGAGGGTAGCGAGAAACCCAGCACCTGGTTGTCCCTTGATGAAGATGATAATGAACTGAGCCAGTTTCTTCTCTGTTTTGTTGCGGCCATTCAGAAAATTTTTTCCAATACGGGCAGGGAGACCCTCGCCCTGCTCGATGCGCCTGTTTTACCACCTACCAAGCTGTTGGCCATTACCCTGAATAACGAACTGGAACTGATTGAGCAGGACTTTATTATTGTCATCGATGATATTCATCTCGTTCAGAACCAGACCGTCCTTGAATTTCTCAATACCCTGCTAAACCATCCGCCCTTATCGATGCAGCTTGTTTTGATTGGTCGACGGGACCCTGGCATCGCTGTTGCGGCACTGCGTGGCAAAGGACTGTTGGCAGAGATTCGGATGTCCGACCTTCGCTTTTCAGTTGCTGAAACTAAAGAGCTGTTGAGCCTGACGATGGCCCAGGAATTTAATGACACCATCGCTACAGCCCTGTCCGACAGGACTGAGGGGTGGGTGACCGGTTTACGCCTGGCGGCCCTTGCTATGCGTGGCCAGGATAACCCGGGCCAAAAACTTTTGGAGCTGCACGGAACCACGCGTTATGTGATGGACTACCTGTTCAGCGAACTCTTGGAGAGCCAGTCTCCCGCTACCCGGCTCTGTCTTTTGAAATCCTCGATCCTGAATCGATTCTGCTCAGCGTTGTTCGATGCGTTGCGTGAAAATGATGCCGCACCTGGACAGGAGGGTATGGACGGGGGAATGTTTATAAGCTGGCTGCTTAAAAACAATCTGTTCATTATTCATCTCGATGCAAACAATCAATGGTTCCGTTATCACCACCTGTTCCAGGAGATGCTAGAGAGGAAGTTGAAGCTGAGCATGGGTGCTGAAGAGGTTGAGCAGCTTCATCTCAAGGCCAGTGTCTGGTTTGAGTCGAACGGGTTGATCACAGAATCGATCAAGCATGCGCTGCTGGCGGGAGATGTTGAACGTGCGGCAGATATCGTCGAAGAGCATCGGTACAGCGAGTGGGAGACAGAGAGATGGGGTACCGTTGTCCAGTGGATGAACATGCTTCCTAACGAGATCAGGCGTGTGCGACCGAAGCTGCTGCTGACTGAGATATGGGTTTGTCTCCTGCAGCATCAGTTTGCCCGGGCCCTTCCACTGTTGGAGCAGGTTGGTGTGCTACTCCGTGGTCAACCCGCAGAACCGATGGTGGCAGGAGAATTCGCCTTCCTGCGCGGATACGTCGCTTACTTCGAGGGTCAGGCCGAACTCAGTCGACAGGCCCTTGAAGAGGCGGTGTCGCTGCTGATGGGCAAGCGGACCCCGTTTCTGGGCGAGGCAGAGCTCATGCTCGGTCTGGTTCGTTGCATGCTCGGTGAGAAGGCTCAGGCCATTCAGGCTTTGAAAACCAGGATCAGTGAAATCGACCCGTCAGAGAACTATTTGTGTTTACGATTGATTGGCGGGTTAGTCTTCATCTACTCGCTTTGCGGCGATCTGTTGTTGGCACGCATTCAAGGGCAACGTATGCTGCTGCGGGCGAAGAAGACCAATATGCGGCTTGCCGAAGCCTGGAGTTATTACTTTATCGCCTGCAGCCAACTACACGCCGGGGACCTGGAGGGTGCAGCATTTCAATTTGCACAAGCAGTCGAGTGTCGTTATGCGTTGGAACCCAGGGCAGCGGTTGATGCGCTGGCGGGGTTGTCGCTGACCCAGCAACTCATGCAGATGGACGACGATGCGGAAGAGACCTGCCAGCTGCTGCAGGAGTTCGCCCTGGAACTGAATGAGCTCGAATTTTTAGCCGTGGCCGACTCCTTCCAGGCCCGACTCGCTTTGTTGCGCGGCGATTTTGCAACGGCGGCGGCGTGGGCACAATCGGCTAAAGAAGTACCGGTTCCTTCGGCGGTATTTATGTGGCTGGAAGTACCTTCGATCACCCGAGCGAGGGTCTTGCTTGCCACCAGGGTCAGAAAGGACCTGGAGGAGGCTGTTGAGCTGCTTCGAGCCGTCGAGAAAATAAATGAGGAATGTCGGTTCACTTGCCAGATGATCGAGGTCTCTACCCTGCAGTCTTTGGCGCTGTTGAAACTGGGCCGCGAAGATGAAGCCCTGAAGTATTTGACAGAAGCTGTGAGCTTAGCCGGACCCGGCAGATGGATCCGCCCATTTATCGAATGTGGTCCGCTGATGGCGGACTCGTTAAAGCAGTTGGGCCGCAACGATGAAAATTCTGCTCAGATTAAGCGGATTCTGAGCGCTTTCGAAGATGCTGCTCAGGTCAATTTAAAGGCTTCTCCAGATTTCAAAACCCTGCAGATCCAGGTGCCTTCCAGCGCTCAGCACTTGACTGAGCCACTGACTCCTCGTGAGCTGGATATTCTAGAGCTTCTGTCACAGCGTATGCAGAACAAGGAGATCGCATACAGGCTACATATCTCTCCGGTTACCGTAAAGTCACACCTGAGAAACATCTATCAGAAACTCCAAGTCGAAAAACGCCTGCAGGCTGTTGAAAGGGCAATGGATTTAGACCTGATAGCTTAGTCGTAACTTAAGCCCTTTCCCCACTCGTCAAGCAGTCCAGAAAACTTTCCAAACGTGGTGGCCTCCCTACGCCATATTTACGCCATTTTGATGCTTGTACCTGTTCTTTTGGATAACTATAGTTTACTCGAATCATGGACAAAGCCTGAGATACAAAGGTGTATTCAAGGTTTATCCAACCTTTAAACGTAAATAGTACGGAGAATGAAATGAGCTTACCAGGAAAAACAATGAAAATTGGTGGTTGGAACTACCATGTAAGTGATCAAGGAAGTGGTGATAAAGGAGTAGTCATGCTGGTTCACGGCATGCCCGATGACGGTAGCTGTTGGAAATATCAAGTGCCGGCGTTATTAAACGCAGGTTACCGCTGTATTGTCCCAGATACTCTAGGTTATGGTCTTACTGACCGTCCAGTTGAAGTTGAGCATTACAAAGTTGAATTGATAATTGAGCATATGTTTGAAATTATCGAAAAACTGGGCCTTAAAGATATCAACTTAGTGGGTCATGACTGGGGCTCTGCCATTACATGGGCCATGCTCATGCAGAAACCGGAGCTGTTCAGAAAATACTGTTCCTTGTCAGTTGGCCACTTGGGCTGTGTGTTTGGCCAGGCCCACGACATGACTCAGGAAAAAGGCACCCCCGAGCGCATGCTTGAATCCGTTAAGACCAACTGGTTTACCTTCCATCATACTCAACCAGGTATGGAAGAACTTTATATGACGAACGACTTCAAATACTTCGATCTTTTCTTCTGTTCGCATCCTGAAAAACAAGAGGTCAAGCGACTCATCAAAGAGACCGGCCGTATCGAATGGCTAAACTATGACATAGCCAACCCTATGGTCATGGACTACCTGGCAACGGCCAAAGATCCGAACGTCTATCCGAACGTCACGGTGCCGGTCATGGTGATTTACCCTGAGCAAGATATGTTCTTGTGGCCAACTCAGGCCATTGATACTCCTTCACGTGTGGATGCTGAGTGCCGTATTGAATTCATTCAAGGCGGCCATTGGTCCATGCTGGATCACCCGGACGACGTCAACGTAAGGATGCTGGACTGGTTTGGTTCTGAAACCTACGACGTGCGAGCAAATGTAAAAGAGGCCTAAAAGGGCAAGTGGTACACCCGGCTGCCGGCGCATGAGTGTCGGCAGCTTTTAGCCTTATTTTAAGCAGGGAAAGTTCCACATACAGCAGATGGGCAATGCTGTAAAAATAGCATTGTGTCATGAGGAGGGAAAGATGAAAAGCAAGAGTACCATTGGACTACAGTGGAGGGATCGAATGATTCCTTTATTGATCGTTGCGCTTATGGCGCTTTGCTGCGGGCAAACTGTCTTCGCAGCATCCTCTGAACCGTCAAGTGAAGAGCCTTCTAGTTTCAGTGGTCCTGATTTCGGTGAGCCTGATAGTTCACTTAGTTTCGGTGGACCTGATAGTACAACTAGCCGACTGGAGTCGGATAGTCGGCAGCCCAGTACGGCTTTCGACCTCGGCTTCCTGAAACCATGGTACGCATGGAAGGACGATCTTCAGAACAAGTACGGGTTGGCCCTGGGGGCGGAATACAACTCGACTTACTTAACCTCCAACGACCGCCTTACTGGTGCCGACAAGGATGCGGCAGGCGGCATCTTTCGTTTCAACCTGGCCTGGGAGGCGTTCGGACGCGGCACTGACCACCCCGGCACCCTGGTGTTTCTTGTCGAGCATACGCACGCTCTCGGTGATGATACAGTGCCGAGCAGCTTTGATGGAGAGAGCCTGGGCTACGTAGGGATTTCCAATCTTCCCTATAACAGAGAAGGTTGGCGCTTGAACACACTCTACTGGGATCAGAAATTTCAAGGCGGTAAGTATGAAGTGGTCACCGGTTACCTCGACGTTAGCGATTACGTCGACGTCTATCCTCTTGTCAGTCCCTGGACAGATTTCTTCAACTATGCCCTCAGCATCGGTTCCGGTGCTCTCGACCTGCCCAATGATGGTGCTCTCGGCCTTGCAGGTGCCGCCTGGCTGACAGATTCCGTCTACGTCATGGCCGGACTCGTTGACCAGAGAGCGGATGCCACCGATCCCATGCATGGTTTTGACACATTCGTCAATGACCATGAGTATTTCTCGCACTTCGAGATCGGCTGGACCGGCGCCACCCAGGAAGCCTGGTACCTCAACAATGTCCACCTGACCTTATGGCACGCGGACAAAAGAGATGAGATAGGTATAGAAGACGGCTGGGGGGGAGTCTTGTCTTTCAATCATGCTATTGGCGACAAATGGCTGGCGTTCACGCGGGCCGGATTTGCAGAGGATGGTGGCAGCCTACTGGAGCGGTCGGTCAGCATCGGAGGAGGCTATACACCGGGCGGACTCGATTCTCTGGGAACGGGAAGCCAGCTCGGATTCGGTGCCAACTGGGGTAGACCGAACGATGCACTGTTTGGCGCTGATCTGGATGATCAGTACGCGCTCGAAGCCTACTATCGTCTGCTGGTAAGCAGGGAGCTTTCCATTACGCCAAGCGTTCAGTTTCTCATCGACCCTGCTCTCAACCCTGACGAAGACACGCTTTGGGTTTATGGACTGCGTGCGCGTTTAGCTTTTTAGACAGGGCTTTTCCTGACCGAGGTCTAAGCAGTAATTGAATAATGCGGTTGTTTCAAGGTGTCATCATTTCCGGAAGAATCTGAATAAAGATCGTTCCACTATTCAATGATTCACCTCGCCCGTATGGATGTCGCACAAATCAAATGTTATGTGATGGTTGATAAACAACAAACGCTGTTTTTTAGTTTATCCAGTTTTGGTCTTACTATCAGGCTATAAGCATGGAGGACTTTTTGATTGTTGTTCTATAACTTCGTAGATTAAATCAAATAAATTAAATTGCGGCGTATCAATCGAATATTTTTTATTCAGTTTGCCAGCTTTGGTAATCGCGGAGGCTAAATTCTGGGAAGCCTTTTTTATATCATCAATGACTATTTGAGCCTGGGTTTTGCCTTGCATGTGATTATTAATTGACTCCTGGCTACATAACGCGGCGGAATCTATAAGCAATAATAAAAAAGCGTTTCCAGTAACCAGTATTTTTAACTAGTAATTTATCAAGGCGAGTTAATATGTCCGGGTTTTTAATCAGGTTAGTTTTTAATCTTCCCAGGATTGGATAGTCGTGTTTAAAGTATATATTCCGATCGCTTTTTTACGTTGTTTTATTATGTGTGCAAAACTGGGCGGATTACGTTTGATTTTTATTGTTTTTGCGACCTTGCATGAGAGTGTAGGGCGTGAGAATATTGCTGTCAGCTAAAAAAGTGACTTTGAGTTACTGGAATAATCTATAGGCTTTACTTTACTTTATTTTGGTTTGTAGTTGCAGAGTTTAAAAAAATAAATAGCGTTTGATCTGACATTAAATTAAAGGGTGGACTAAAAAATGATTTATCGACTAACGATTTTCAGCGTGCTGCTGATGGTTTCTTCAATGAGTTATGCTCAGGATAACAGTGATGTTGTTGTGGCTGCAGGTCCCGAGGAAAACACTGAGGTCTACCCTGTGGGTGACCCCACTTCAGCGCTTGAAACCCGTCTGAGGAGAGAAAGAGCGAATGCAGAAAAGCCTTTTGTGATCACGCCTCATAAACCCAATTACGCCTTGCCGGCCTATTACCATAGCGACATAAATACTGAACCCTACGAGCCATTTGACGTGTTTGATTCTGATACTAGTGATCTTGATAATACTGAGGCTAAATTTCAGATCAGTTTTAAAATTCCAGTGATACGCAATATGTTTAATGGCAGAGTTCACCTCTGGTTTGCTTATACTCAAGTTGCTTTTTGGCAGGTATATAATTCTTCGAATTCATCACCATTTCGTGAGACCAACTACGAGCCAGAGATTATGCTGGATATAGAGCAAAATTTTAAAATTTTCGGTCTCACTCTTACCCATATTGTACCTGCCTTCGTGCATCAGTCGAATGGTCGCTCAGATCCTCTATCGAGAAGCTGGAACCGTATTACCACCAATTTTGTGTTTGAGAGCGGTAACTTCGTGCTGTCTCTAAAACCCTGGTATCGCATCCCTGAGAGTAAAAGCGATGACAATAATCGCCATATTGAAGATTACCTTGGTTATGGTGATTATATTGCGGCGTATAAGCACAGTGGTATTGTCTATAGCAATGTTATTGCGTAATAACTTTAAATCGAATAATAATCGTACCAGCGTAGAGTTAGACGTGAGTGTCCCGGTGACAGAAAGGCTAAAGCTTTATGTGCAATATATTAACGGTTATGGTGATGGCTTGATCAATTATGACTATAGAAGCCATACGGTCGGTGTCGGCGTTGCGTTGACCGACTGGATGTAATTACTTGCCAGGATATTACTTGCCAGCAGTATCAGGTTGGGCCAGAGATCTAGATTTTATGTGGTTTTATGGTGTTTTTTTGAGGTTCTTTGAGGTACAATTTCTGCTGAAAAAGTCCCGGGTGCGTCAGGCTGGAACGAAATTTAAAATCTAATGTATAAATTCATTAGGAGTGCAACATGAAAGTATCAAAAAGTTTGTTAGCTACGTCAATATCGCTAGCCGTTTTATTGCCGATGGGTTCTGCAATGGCAGCTGACCCGATGCAAAAAGAAGCTGGCTGGAGTGGTCACGTTATTTTAGGTGCAGGCTACATGGAAATGGAGAACTCTGAGATTTCTGGCACTAAAATAATCGATCTTGAAAATAAACAGATCAATGACTATGACTCGCCTTCTAGCGAATCTACAGCGATCCCAGTGCTTAACGTTAAGCTCCGCTATACGCTTGACGATAAAAAGACAGAGTTTTTCCTGGGTAACGAGATGAACGATTATCTGCGTCTTGATTCGGGTATAGCTTTAGGTGTACGCCATCAATTTAAGAATGTGGGTATTATGGGTGCGCGCTTGATAGTGAGTGCGTCACCGACAGAAGTGTATGAGGATCCTCTGTTGACTGGTAATAACCGTAAAAAGACTGACCGTACTTCAGCGGGTATCGGTCTGAAGTGGGAAAAGATTATGGAATCAAATTTTGATTTTGATCTTATTGCCAAAAAGGTAGATGTGGATAGGGATGATAATGGTCTGTCGCTTGTTGGTACATCGATTACTTCAGGTGAACTAAACGAACTTGAACGTGATGGTACGGTTGCCAGTGCGCAAGTTTTATATACATTCGATATTAATAAGTCGAACCAGTTGATACCGGCTATCAAGTTTGTAGACAGTGATAGAGACGGTAAAGCAAGAGATAATAAGGCATATGAAATTCAGCTGCAGCATGTGTATCAGGGCGGCCATTGGCTAGTCAAAACGACAGTAGCGGGTGGTACCTCTTCATATGATAATGACAACCCGGCATTTGATAAAAAGCAAGATACAGATTACTGGGAAGCGGGTGTGAATGCGACCTATATGCAGCCATTCGGCTGGAAAGACTGGGGTATTAATGGCGGTGTGATAGGAAGTGCAGGAAATTCAGATATCAACTTTTATGATACACAAGTCTTTGTTGGATACGCAGGTATGATGTACATGTTCTAAGATGTAGATAATGTTTGTAGCAGACTGCTGTATGGCAGAATGAAGTAAGGGGCAGGACCGGGGTTGAACGATTAGTTAAAGCTTATCGTGTAACCAATTGGCTCTGCCCTTTTTTTGATTGTGCTGCTAAAAGTGCAGAGATTGAAAGCCTGTTGTAACGATAGATTGATGCTCTCGCAGAGGCGCAAAGACGCAGAGAGAAACAAATAAATTTTATTGTTGTTTTTTCTCTGCGTCTTTGCGCCTCTGCGAGAAAATAAATAATTGTGCTATTACGGGCAGCACTGATAAATCACTAACTAGTAGTGTGTACAAATATTGAACTCAGCTCTCTTTCACCAAGGCTAAAAGTGCGCTAGTATCAATTAACTCTAGAGATAAGAATTGATAAAAATACTATGGAATCAACAGATTCATCAGCGATCATTTTTATTTGTCATGAATGTGATGCCTTGCAGCATGTGACCACAGTATTGCCTGGAAATGATGCGATCTGTGTTCGTTGTAAATCGCGGCTGTTCAGAAATCCGAGGGGCGGCATAGATAAGCCATTGGCTCTCGTGATAACCGTGATTATTTTGTTTATAGTTGCCAACATACACCCCATTATGGACCTTACTATTACGGGGGTGAAGCTAAGCACCACGATAACCGGCGCGGCGTATGTTTTCTGGCAATCAGGCAGCCCCGAGCTGGCGGCTATCGTCTGGCTGCCCAGTGTATTGATTCCCGGTTTGATCATCGCCGGTTTATTCTACGTTTTATTTTCTATTCGTTTTCAGCTGAACTGGCCTTACACGAAACCCATTCTGATGTGGATAGGTCGTTTGCTGCCCTGGGGCATGATGGATGTGTTTTTACTCGGCATACTGGTGTCGATGGTTAAACTCGCGGCAATGGCGAGTATCATCGTAGGAATAGGCTTTTATGCGTTTGTATTGGTGGTTGTATTATACGCCGCAACCATTGCATCATTGGAACCCCATACCCTCTGGGAATCATTGAAGGATCAATCGGATAAGCAGAATGAGCTTGAAAATGCCTAGCGCTATTGTTAGTGCCAGGGAGCTCGGCATGGCCGGCTGTCATACCTGTGGCAAGGCGGTGCACGTGGGTAAACATGCTCACGTTGAGTGCCCGCGCTGTGGCGCCGATGTGCATTACAGAAAACATAACAGCATCAATCGCGCCTGGGCCTTTCTGATCGCTGCTATGATTATGTACATCCCCGCCAACACTGAGCCGATGATGCGTACCACCTCATTGGGAAATACCAGTGCCGATACTATCATGGAAGGCGTGGTATATTTTGTGACGCACGGTGACTGGCCAATCGGACTGGTGATTTTTTGTGCCAGCGTCATTTTACCCTTGTTAAAAATGATCGCGATTTCCTATATTTTAATTTCGGTGCAGCGTCGTTCGGCCAGTAAAAAAACTGAAAAAACAACCCTCTATAATCTCGCGGAACTTCTTGGTAAATGGTCCATGCTCGATATTTTCGTGGTTGGTTTAATGGCAGGGCTGGTGCAGTTGGGTACATTAACGACCATCGCACCAGGTCCTGCCTGCATCGCCTTTGCGTCTGTGGTTATCTTAACCATGTTAGCGGAAATGGCATTTGACCCCAAACTGATCTGGGACCAGAAGGAAAAAAATAATGATTGATAAAACAACACAATCTTCATCAGAAGTACCTGAGGCCGATGTAAAACATAAGAGCAGTCGTTTCTCTGCGGTCTGGATTATTCCAATAGTCGCCGCAGTAGTAGGTGGCTGGATGGTGTTTCAGAGTGCATTAGAAGATAAAGTCATCGTTGAAGTAGAATTTAAAAATGCTACCAGTATAGTGGCGGGTAAAACCGTTGTTAAATTCCGCGATATAGTTTTGGGTAAAGTGACAAAGGTTGATTTCAATGCAGATTTTTCAGGTATTAATGTTACGCTGGAGTTTTTAGAGGAGGTTGAAGATGAGTACTTTACAGATTCGATGCGGTTCTGGGTGGTGAAACCACGCATCGGTGTAGGTGGTATTAGCGGCCTGGATACCCTGTTAAGCGGTGCCTATATAGAAGTTGATCCGGGTGAAGGCGGCAAACCTGCGACCAAGTTTGTCGCTTTAGAAGAGCCGGGAATCTATCAGTTAGGTAACCCGGGTACCCGTTATGTATTGAAGGCGAATCATCTGGGTTCTCTGGACAGGGGCACACCGATTAAATTTCGCGATGTTGATGTCGGTTCTGTATCGGGTTACAAATTAGCCGAAGATAATAGTCACGTTGAAGTTGAAGTATTTATACATGCTCCCTACGATAAACTGGTTAAACCTGACTCACGATTCTGGAATATATCCGGTTTTAGTCTTACTGTGAACGCAGAAGGCGCAAAACTAGATATGGCGTCTATTGGCTCACTTATAGTAGGCGGTATCGCGTTTAATGCTCCTGATCTCTCAACAGGCGTGCAGGCAAAAGAGAAAACTGTATTTACACTGTACGACAGTGAGGTTCCGGAGTTTGAGGAGAAACTGACATTTAAGGTGCCAATGAAACTCTATTTTGCTAATGGAGTGAGTGGTTTGTCAATAGACGCACCAGTTGAGTACAAAGGTTTACGATTAGGGACAGTGACTGATGTAGGCGTGGAAGAATTGGTAAATAAAAAGGGTCATCTTGATGTTCACACTTTTGCTATGATTGATATCGAGCCATATCGCCTGCCGATAAAAAACAGAACTGTGAACATAACAGACGTGCAACGTGCAAAAGAAGTCAATAGATTTTTTGAGTCTATGGTTAAAGAGGGTTTGCGTGCACAATTGAGGGCAGGTAACTTGCTTACTGGTGAATCACTCGTTTCGCTGGATATGTTTCCAGATGCTAAGAAAGAGACTGTAAAATATATAAACGAGGTGGCGATTATACCAACGGTGCCTGAAACAATGGTGGTTCTTGAGGAAAAATTAACTAAGATCATGAATCGATTAGCGGAAGTGCCGATGAAAGATATCGGTGTTAGTGTCGAAGAAGCGGCGTCAAGTATTGGAGCGCTAGCGGATTCATACAATGATGGTGGTGCGGTGACTCAGCAGATGCTCCAGGTAATGGAAGAGCTAACCCAGTCGGCTCAATCGCTGCGTGGTTTAACCAACTATCTGGAAAGACACCCGGAAGCGCTGTTGCAAGGTAAATCTCTCGAGTAGCGTATTGGAAGTGATCAATGAGGAATTATTAAAATGTCGCGTCATATTTTTATCATAAGTTTACTGCTGTTATTAACGGCCTGTGGCACTTCGCCTAAAACAAATTTTTATATACTGGATGCGGGGCCAAAGCCTGCCGCAAGTTCGTTAAGTGAACGTCAGGGGCCAGCGATTGGTTTATGGCAAGTGCAATGCCTGATATGCTGGAGAGGTCGCAGATTGTGACACGTAGTGGTCAGTATGAGATTAATGTGGCTGACTTTCACTGGTGGGCAGGCAGTCTTAAAAGAAATGTGACGCTAGTGCTCGCTAGCAATTAAGTCAACGTCTGAAGACAGATCAGGTTGTTATATCGCCATGGACATATCACCATAAAAATGATTATGAAATAAAAATATATGTAGTACGATTTGATGGAACCTTAGGTGGAGAAGTAGAATTAAGAGGTATCTGGAGTTTGATAGACGCCACGGGTAAAAAAGAATTACTCAGTGAAAGTTTCGAGTTTAAAGCAAACACAGTTGATAATTCTTATAAAGCAATGGTGGCGGCGCTGAGCCAGTTAACAGTGAAACTTGCTGAACAAGTGGCAAATACCATTACTGCATATAAACCTCAGTAGAAAAGTTTATGCTCTTTGGTTAATGTCAACCATAGAGCAAGAGTAAGGGGCAGGAATGAACGTAGAGATTCCCGGGGCGAAGAATAGCTTGCTCAGCCGTTTTTCTGTAGACCTGATGCCGGGTCTTACGACGGCTGCCGTGGTCGTGCCGAAGGCGCTTGCTTACGCGACTATCGCGCAATTACCTGTGCAGGCGGGTCTGTTCGCGGCCATGGTGCCAATGGCGGTGTATGCGGTTCTCGGCACTTCGCGTCTGCTCAGCGTCAGCACTACCACACCGATAGCCATCCTGTGCGCGACAGCCATCGGTGAAGCTTTGCGCGATAATCCGGGACTCGACCCGCTCACCGCTGCAGCGACACTGTCCGTGCTGGTCGGCCTGATGCTTATCGCCGCACGTGTCCTTCGATTCGGCTTTCTGGCTAATTTCATCTCGGAACCGGTGCTGACAGGATTCAAGGCGGGGGTCGGTTTTGTAATCGTGGTCGACCAGGTGCCCAAGCTACTCGGTATCCATATCCAGAAGGAGGGTTTCTTCCGCGATGTAATCTCGATATTCACACATGTCCCGGAGCTGTCGTGGCCCACCCTCTCCATTGCTTTGTCCACCTTCGCAGTCATCTTTATAGCCAGGCGTTATTTGCCGAAATCCCCGGCTCCCTTGCTTGCTGTTGCCGTGGGTATCGCGGCCACCGCCATCGCAGGGCTCGAAGGCATGGGCGTGAGCGTGGTTGGTACGATTCACGGTGGTCTTCCGATGCCGATGTTACCGCAGCTCTCACTGTTTGAGGCGATGTGGCCAGCTGCTGCCGGTATCGCGCTGATCTCTTTTACCGAATCGATCGCCGCAGCGCGTGCTTTTGTTCGACGTGACGACCCCGCTATCGACGCGAATCGCGAACTGCTGGCCATCGGCGCTGCGAATGCCGCCGGCGCATTCATCGGTTCGATGCCTGCCGGTGGCGGTACCTCACAGACAGCAGTAAGCCTTAAAGCCGGGTCGCAAACGCAGGTCGTCTCGTTGGTGGTCGCCGCTGTCGCGTTTACAACACTGCTGTTTCTCGCGCCGGTGATCGCACTCATGCCGCACGCCACCCTGGCAGCGGTGGTTATCGCCTACTCGATCGGGCTGGTAGATCCGGCGGAAATACTTGCTATCCGCCGCGTACGTACGATGGAGTTCCGCTGGGCACTGGCCGCCTGCCTTGGGGTGATGGTGCTGGGCACGCTCGATGGTATCCTGGTCGCCATCGTGCTTTCATTGCTGGGCCTGATGGTAATGGCGCATAATCCACCCGTCTATGAGCTCAGTCGCAAGAAGGGCACGCGGGTATTCCGCAAGCGCTCGCCGAAACATCCGGATGACGAGACGATCCCGGGCCTGGTCATCATCCGCGTCGAGGGCAGTTTGTTCTTCAGCAACGCCGCGACTGTCAGTGAAAAGATACAGGCCACGATCAAGGCAAGTTCTCCACGGGTGATTCTGCTCGACTGTTCTGCGATACCGGATTTAGAGTTCACCGCGCTCAAGATGTTGGTAGATGCAGAAGAAAGGCGGCGCGCCGAAGGTGTCGAAATATGGCTCGCCTCACTTAACACTGAGGTACTGAAACTGGTCAAGCGTACGCCGTTGGCAGAACGGCTGGGGCGTGAGCGGATGTTTCACACCGTCGAGCAGGCTGTCGCCGCGTATGAGGCGCGTGAACCGCATAACTAACCTGGCTGTTACGAAGGTTTTTGACCGAGATTATATGCTTCGACTAGTGCATTTTTTAGTTCAGGCTGTTGCTGCAGATCTTCGATAGAAAGATTCTTTTTGCGATCTGTTGCAGCTTTTTCATGATAAAGTTTTCTGACCACGCGGAGGCGAATGCTTCGCTACCAAACAAACGGCTGTGGTTTTAGTTTGTCGAGAATCAGTTTTAATAGTTTTGCCAGGCTTTGTTTTTATCTAAAATCACATCGATATCAGAGGCGTTGGTCGATGGGTGAATCGATTAAAGAATTTAAAAGGTTTTTATCTGCGTTCATTTGCGTTCATCTGTGGAAAATTCTTTTAAGATTTTCAAACGGCTGTTTGGGCTCGAGTCGACATGGTCGACAAGTTGGGGAAAGTGTTGGCTAATGTATTAATCGTTTTTAACTGCGCTTAAAAGTGGTTTTTTTTCTATGCTGAGCGATGACAGTGGTATCGGTCTGGATATGGCATAACCCTGTGCATTGTCGACGCCTATCTCACGCAGGCAGCTGATGATGCTTTCGGATGCTGCAAATTCAGCGATGATTTTTATGCCCATCACCTGGCCGACTTCGCTGATCGATTTCACCATGGCGTAATGCATGGGATCTTTATCTATGTCCATGACAAAGGTGCCGTCAATTTTTAGGTAATCAACGGGTAGACTGTTCAGGTAAGAGAAAGACGATAGACCACTGCCAAAATCATCCAGCGCAAATGAGCAGCCTAATTTTTTCAGCACATTCATGAAATGGATAGCGGTGCTTAAATTATTGATTGCTGCAGTCTCTGTGATCTCAAAACATAATAGTTCGGGGTTGATCTTGTAGAGCTTTATTTTAGAGACAACAAAGTTCAGAAAGTCACGATTGGACAGGGATAGTCCCGATAAGTTAACCGAGATCAAAACCTTTTCTTTGCGTGTGGATAACCACTGAATCGATTTATCGACCACCCATTCATCGAGCAGCGTTATTATATTGTAGCGTTCGGCCGCCGGTAAAAAATTACTGGGTGAAACAATGTCACCTTCTTTGTCGATCATTCTCAGTAGGATCTCGCCGTGTGAAATAAAGGCTTTCTCATGACCTCGAAGTGGCATGATCTCCTGAAAGTACAGCTGAAAACGATTTTCTTCCAGCGCTAGATTGATTCGCGAAACCCAGTGCATCTGACGCTGCTGAGTTAGTAGTTTGTCGTCTTCAGCGGCAAACACCTCTATGCTATTGCGTCCATTTTCCTTGGCCAGGTAACAGGCTGAATCAGCGTTATTTAAAATTTCTTCACATGAGGCAGCGTTTTCAGGTATCAGTGCAATACCGATACTGGCACTGATAGTGAATGTACTGTCATTCCAGGTGAAGTTAAAAGTTTTGATGACATCTAATAACTGTGTAGCGATAATCTGAGTTTTCTGGATGTTTGAGTTCTCCAGCAGCAGGCCAAATTCATCACCACCTAATCGTGCCAGGGTGCCAGCGCTATCCAGGGTACGCTGTAATAACAGGGTGATCTGTTTTAGCAATTCATCTCCCGCGGTATGGCCACAGGTGTCATTGACCAGCTTGAACTGGTCGAGGTCGATGTAACACAGTGTGTTGATAGATCTGTGTGTGGCTTGAGTAGTAATAACGTTTTTTAATCGACGCTCAAATTCATAGCGATTGATCAGGCCGGTTAGTGCATCATGCGTGGCCTGGAAGGTAAGCTGTCTATTGAGTGAGCGCTGTACCGATTCATCGTGAATGATGATAACGATACCTGCAATTACGTTTTCGCGGTCGCGCATGGGGGCAACGACATACTTCACAGGGGTTTCGATATTGCAGTTGCTCTGTATCAGAATAGCGCTGGTCGGTTCATCGAGAACAGACTTGTGTTCAATGTTTTCTAGTGGGTCGTAAATTTGTGTATGAGCATCTTCTTTTATTGCTTGCATCACCTGCATTAACGGTTTGCCCTGAGCTTCAGTTTCGTTCCAGCCGGTCAATTGCTCTGCCATGGGGTTCATGGATATGATGCAACCATTGCTCGATGTGGTGATGACGCCATCAACGATCGACTGCAGAGTCATGTGTAAGAAGTTACTTTGTCGTTCAGCTAATAGTGCATGCTGCTCAGCTGTTTCTTTCGCCTGTTTGAACTTGTCTTCGGTCTTTTCGTGATCTTCAACTTCTTTTTTAAGGTCGCTGATCAATGACTGTATTTTGCTAACCATCAGGTTAAATGCGTGTATTGGCGCTCGTGTTTCATGGAAGCCACTCTCGCTTACAGAAGTAAATTCACCTCTTGCACTACAGTTGGCGGCGCGACGTAAAGTGACCAGGGGTAATAAACCGCGGTGTAATATCATCAGAGCAAATAATAACGTGATCAATGTAAGAGCTGTTGCACCAAGCATGACCTTATATCTTGTCGCGTCGAGGCTGGATATAAACGTAGTGATGTCAGAGGCGCCGCTGACGTACATCGACACGTTCTTTTGTTCATCTAGAAGAGTGTGGGTGCTGACTAGATGTTTTTGATCAGTATCATAGACAGGCCAGTTGATGGACTGGTGTAGTAGCTGACTTTTGCTGTTGTATATTTTTAAGGGGATGCCTAACTCATTTTCGATCTGCGTCAGTATATGCGCAGGATCTGAAATAATCTGGATGTAACCTTTAGCCTTGATGCTGCCGATCGAGATCACGGATGTGAGATAGGGATGGCCATTAAATTCACAGAGCTGTGATAGTGGTTTGATGCGCTGTATGTTTGATAAAAGTTTTATAGAGTTGATGGCGGATGCGCATGGCAGCCTGTTTTTATTGGCTATACCAATACCGCGCTCAGAACTTGTGATCATCTGAAACTTTGTGTCGTAGATGATTATTTTTTCTAGCTTGATTAGGGATGTGGTAACGTAATAACGGTTGAATTCCTGATCTAACCAGTAACTGAGACCCTTTTTATTTTTTTCAGTGAAGGCTCTTACAAATTCGGGTTCACTTTGTAAGCGGATCCCCAGTTCTTTTTGACGATCCGATAATTTTTTAATCAGGTCGGCCGATTTAACAGCAATGAGCTGGTTAACGGATTCAGTCTGTTGTTGGTAAGCCACCTTTCGGTAGGTAAAGTCGGTGGCTATTACCAGGGCAATACCGATAACACCGATTAGCAATATAGTGATGGCTAATGTTTGATGTAGTGTTATGCGTGTGTTTTTCATAAATGTTTTATTAATAAAGCTGTTTTTCTGTAACGTATTGGTAACCCTTTGCCTTCCACTCGGCAAAACCACCTTTAAACCAGGATAGATTTTGGTAACCACATGAGAGTGCAATCTTTATAGATACTACGCTGCGACCACACTGCACACCGTTGCAGTAAAACATCAGGTGCTGATTTTTGTCAGTGGTGATTTTACTTTGCAGTACACTACAATTTGTTTCTATATCGGGCAGGCTGACGCTGGTTTCAATAAAACCAAAATCACGATCTTCACTGATTCTAGCATCGACTAGTATAGGCGGTTCTGTTGACGCTAATGCAGTGACTACCTGTTCAGCGGTGACCGTGATGACGCCGGCTATCTTATCGGGTACAACAATTTCAGGTTTGGCCAGATTAGGCGCTTCCTGTGCATTGATATCTGTGCTGAAGATAAGGCCGGTGAAAGTGGATAAAAGCGCGAACACCAAAATCAGATGCTGGCATGTCTGTTTTTTTGCGTCGAACGTATAATAGTGTCCGAAAGGGTTATTTCGTTGTCTCATCAAATCTCAATTTAAATCAATTGTATAAATCTACAGTGGCAGACTATCTGTCTTAATTTTAGACAAAAATTCATATAATGTATCTATTCGGTAAATTTGGCTTAAAAGCTGGCGAACATAACGGCTTGAGGTGTTGCCAGTAAGAAAGCTTATTTTAACTGTTTGCTTAGCTTATTGACGATTGTATTCGTCTCAAATTTGCTGGTGACGTTTAATATTGTATTAATAGTGGATGGTTTCATATAAAATTACTGGTTTTTCGTGAAAACATTGGAGACAGCTTATGTCCAAATCTGAGCAGAAACGAGCGGCGGCTAACAGAGTCGCTGTCGTCATGGGAAGCCAGAGCGATTGGCCGATCATGAAGCATGCTGTCGCGCAGCTGGACGCTTTTGGAATCGAGTATGAAGCAAAAGTAGTTTCAGCGCACCGCACGCCTGAGCTACTGTTTGAGTTTGCTGAAAATGCGCGTGATAAAGGCTTTGCTGTCATTATTGCTGGTGCCGGCGGTGCTGCCCATCTGCCAGGTATGCTGGCATCCAAAACCATTTTGCCGGTACTCGGTGTGCCAGTACCGTCGAAATACCTTAAAGGTATGGATTCTTTATTGTCTATCGTGCAGATGCCAAAAGGTATTCCGGTAGCTACCTATGCGATAGGTGAGGCCGGTGCGGCAAATGCGGCACTGTCGGCGATAGCGATGTTAGCTATTACTGATGAGTCACTGGCTGATAAATTAGCTGAGTTTAGAGAAATGCAGCAGCAAGCGGTGTTTGCTATGAGCTTGCCAGCAGAAACTGACTAACCGTATGACAACTGAAACTATACTGCCTGGCGCAACACTGGGTGTTTTAGGTGGCGGCCAGCTCGGTCGTATGTTTTGTGTGGCGGCGCGCACCATGGGTTATCGCGTGGTGGTGCTTGATCCTGACCCTGACTGCGGTGCAGGCCATATTGCTGACGTGCATATTCAGGCGGATTACACTGATGAAACGGCGCTGGCAGAAATGGCGGCGTTGTGTGACGCAATTACACTCGAGTTTGAAAATATTCCATCACAAAGCGTGCGTTTTGTGGCGCAGAGAACCACTGTTTACCCTGTGGCTGAGTCGCTGGAGATCGCGCAGAATCGTGATCTGGAAAAACAGTTCGCACAAAAAGCCGGGTTGCAGCCTGTGCCTTACTTTGTCTTGATGCAAGAGAGTGACCTGCCGCAGGCCGCCACTGAAGTTGGTTTTCCCGCAATCCTGAAAAGCAACACCCTGGGATATGATGGCAAAGGACAGTTTGTGGTTAACGATTTCACTGAGCTAAGTGCTGCCTATCATCAGGTTGGCAAAGTGGACTGTGTGCTGGAAAAGAGGATCGATATCCGCTGTGAAGTTTCGGCCATTATTGCCAGAAATGGCAACGCCGAAATAGCCAGTTTTCCTGTCTCGGAAAATCAGCATAGAAACGGTGTGTTACACATGAGTATCGTACCGGCACGGGTTTCACCTGAGTTGACAGAACAAGCTATCGAAAATGCGTCTATTCTTGCTGACGCCATGTCTTATGTTGGCATATTAGCCGTAGAATTTTTTGTTAGTGAAGACAACGAGCTGTATTTTAACGAGATGGCACCGCGCCCGCATAATAGCGGTCACTACACCAGAGATGCCTGTGTTACCTCGCAGTTTGAGCAGCAGGTTCGAATGATGTGTGGTTTAAGACCGGGTGATACCCGTCTGTTATCCCCCGTGGTCATGGTGAATTTGCTGGGTGACCTGTGGTTGCCAAACTGGCGGGCAATTTTTGCGCAGGGCAATGTTAAATTACATCTCTATGGAAAGAAGCAGGCGCGTCCCGGAAGGAAAATGGGGCACTATAACGTTTTGGCGGATGATGTAGAGTCTGCACTAGATGTGGCGGAAGGTGTTTTTGATAAGCTTTCTGGTGCCTGAAGGGATAAAATGTAATGGAAAATGCACTGAAATCGTTGCCAACGATTTTCAGCATACACTCCATCCCTGGATATAAAAAATGAATAGCGCAAACATTAAGCTGTCATCTTGAGCGAGAGCGAAAGATCTTTCGCTCTCGCTCAAGATGACAGTTGGTTATTTAAATCAGATGTTTTACCCTTTTTTATTCGGATGTTTCTCAGCGCCGACTTCTATTATCTCTACCATGACTCTGGTTACGATTCCCGCCACCACGGTTTCCCCCAGATGCAGGCCGAGGTCGTCTTTCCATTTTGATCGGCGGCTTTGGTTTAACCAGAAGATCACTGGTGACGGCTTCTCTATGGATTTTTTGATCGATATATTCTTCGATATCCATCGTATAGTGTGCAAAATCTTCGCAGGCAAAACTGATGGCAGTACCACTGGCGCCGGCGCGAGCGGTGCGACCGATTCGGTGAACGTAATCTTCCCCAGACTGTGGCAGGTCGAAATTAAATACGTGACTGACTGCAGGGATGTGTAATCCACGGGCAGCAACATCGGTAGCGACCAGGGTGTTGAATTCGCCGTTCTGAAATTTTTCCAGCAAAGTCTGGCGTTTTTTCTGTGGTACGTCGCCGGACAATAGAGCCGACTTGTAGCCATTACCTTCCAGCCATGCATAAACTTTGTCGGCCACACGTTTGGTGTTGATAAATACGATGCTGCGGGTTGGTTTAAATTTCTCCATCAAACCGATCAAGAGAGGGATTTTTTCTTCATTAGCCGGGTAATAGATCGACTGTTCAATTTTATCGGCGGTTTTGTTTTCAGCCTGGATACGTATTTCGACAGGGTCGTTCATATGAACATAGGCAAGTTCACCGACGCGGTGTGACAAGGTTGCTGAAAATAGCAGGCTCAAACGTTTGTCAGGTGCCGGGCAACGGGTTAGCAGGTAGCGCATGTCGTCGATAAAACCAAGGTCGAACATGCGGTCAGCTTCGTCGAGGATAACGACTTCGCAGGATTTAAGGCTGAACACTTTCTGTTTGAAAAAATCGATAGTGCGACCGGGCGTGCCGATAAGAATGTCTACGCCGTCGTGAAGTATATTTCGTTGTTTATCATAATCCGTACCACCATATGCCAGGCCGAGTGTTAGTCCGGTGTGTTTGCCAATAACCGATGCGTCTTTGTGTATCTGAATTGCAAGTTCGCGAGTAGGTGCAAGGATCATGGTGCGAATATGCGATTTAGGGCGGTGTTCGCCTTTTGGTTTTTTGATTAGATGGTTCATGCAGGCGACCATAAATGCCGCCGTTTTACCGGTACCTGTTTGCGCTTCGCCAGCAATATCTTTCCCGGTGAGGGCGATTGGTATACTCTGAGCCTGAATCGGTGTGCAAAATTCAAAGCCTGCGTCGTCCAGCCCCTGGATTAAGCTGGGGTCAATATCAAAGTCTTTGAAGCGTGTTTCGGTGAGGTGTTTATTCATAGCGAGCTAGCTTACAGTAAATTGTAAAATAGGGGGTGTACAAAGTTAAAAAATAGTCTATTATAGCGCCATCATTATCTTGATTCCCGATTGCTTTCGAACAAACATAGAAATATTCAATACTAAATTCTTAAATTCTTAAATCGTTAACACGATAATTCTAAAATATTAAACACAAATTAATGAGGTTTCACGTTGAGCAGCAATATCGTTTACGTCACAGATGAGTCATTCGAAGAAGACGTTTTAAAGTCAGAAATTCCCGTACTAGTTGATTATTGGGCTGAATGGTGTGGCCCCTGCAAGATGATTGCTCCGATCCTGGAAGAAGTTGTTGGTGAATACGCGGGTAAACTAAAAATTGCCAAGCTTAACATCGACGAAAATTCCGCTACGCCACCTAAGTTTGGTATTCGCGGAATCCCAACATTAATGATATTTAAAGACGGTGACGTCGAAGCGACGAAAGTAGGCGCGCTATCTAAATCACAGTTAACAGCTTTTATTGATAGTAATTTATAATTTTATTTCCCACTCATTTCAAGTGAACCACAGCACTTTCATCGGCAGTAGATTTGCATGTATGAAATTGCAGCGCTTTATTTGCAGTGATTGATCAATGCAGTACGAGGTTTAGCCGTCTGTTGGCCTCGTTAAATACTTCAACAAACATCAGAACTAATTCTTAAACTCAAATCCAACCACCCACCTCTAAATTATGAATCTTACCGAATTAAAATTAAAACCGGTCGCTGAGTTACTTAAAATTTCAGCATCAATGAAGCTTGATGGCGTATCACGTTCCAAGAAGCAGGATATTATTTTTGCGATACTAAAAGCACATGCAAAAGGTGGTGAAGATATCTCGGGCGGTGGCGTGCTGGAAATTCTTCAAGATGGTTTTGGTTTTTTACGATCGGCGGAAGGTTCTTATCTAGCGGGCCCGGATGATATCTATGTATCACCCAGTCAGATCCGTCGCTTTAATATGCGCACTGGCGATACCATCGAAGGCAAGATACGGCCTCCAAAAGAGGGTGAGCGTTATTTCGCTATGCTCAAAGTGGATAAGATTAATTTAGATTCACCAGAAAACATACGAAATAAGATCGCATTTGAAAACCTGACGCCGTTACACCCCAATGAACGCCTGATGATGGGGCGTGGTAATGGCAGCACTGAAGATATCACTGCTCGTATTATTGATCTGGTATCACCGATTGGTAAAGGTCAGCGTGGTCTGATCGTATCGCCACCTAAAGCTGGTAAGACCATGATGCTGAACCATATCGCGCAATCGATCGCTGCGAATAATCCAGACTGTTATCTTATCGTGTTACTGATCGATGAGCGTCCGGAAGAAGTAACGGAGATGGAGCGCAGTGTGCGAGGTGAAGTGGTGTCATCAACTTTTGATGAGCCAGCCAGTCGACACGTACAGGTCGCAGAGATGGTTATCGAAAAAGCGAAGCGTCTTGCCGAACACAAAAAAGATGTTGTCATCCTGCTCGATTCGATCACTCGTCTGGCACGTGCATATAACACGGTCATTCCATCATCCGGTAAAGTATTAACGGGTGGTGTCGATGCGCATGCACTGCATCGTCCAAAACGCTTCTTTGGTGCAGCACGTAATATCGAAGAGGGCGGTAGTATCACGATACTGGCAACAGCGCTGGTCGATACCGGTTCGAAAATGGATGAAGTGATCTACGAAGAGTTTAAAGGTACCGGTAATATGGAGATCCATCTGGATCGCCGTATCACAGAAAAACGTATCTTCCCTGCGATCAATATCAATCGTTCGGGCACGCGTCGCGAAGAGTTGCTGACCAAGCCGGATGAATTACAGAAGATGTGGATCCTGCGTCGTCTACTGCAACCTATGGATGAGATCGGTGCTATTGAATTCCTCATGGGTAAATTACAGGCAACAAAAACTAATGACGAATTCTTTGATCTGATGAAAGGCTAGAGAAATAGCAGTGACTAGTTATTAGTTAATAACGAATAGTGATAAGTAAAATACCCGCTAAAGCGGGTATTTTTTTGTGCGATACGAATGTGGAATTAATATTAATATTAATATTAATATCTAATAACTGACGTCAATGAATTCATTAATCTCTGGGAAATTAGTTTATTATTTCAAATCAGGATGAAGAAAGTGATCGGTCCGCAGGTGTGGTATGTGGTGTAGTCGGGTATTGAGTTTATGGTTGGATAGATGACAAAAAGCGTTTCTTTTGGTGTGCTGTGTTTTATTCTAGTGAATACAGGTGCATTTGCTGAAGTGTTAACTGTCGCAGTTGCGAGTAATTTTGCGCACACGTTTGATATATTGGCCACTGATTTTAGTGAGGAAACAGGGCATCAGTTGCGTATCAGTAATGCTTCGACTGGAAGCTTGTATGCACAGATTAAACATGGCGCACCGTTTGATGTGTATCTGGCGGCAGATGAAAAGCGGCCTGATCTACTGGTGGCAGAGCATCTTGCGGAAGCCGCGTCAGTTTATGTCTATGCTAGAGGACGGATAGTTTTAGTTTCAAATATAGTGCCTGTTAATACATGCCAGAGTGTATTATGGTCCGATGATCTAAAGCATCTATCGATAGCTAATCCAGCGACGGCACCGTATGGTCTGGCAGCTAAACAGGTATTGGAGCATCTATCGCTCTGGTCAAAGTTGATGACACGTTTGGTGGTCGGCGAAAATATCGCACAGGCATTTCAGTTCGTTTATACAAAAAATGCTCAAGCAGGGTTTATTGCCAGCTCGATGTTAAGACTGGATAAAGAGATTGATAGTGCTTGTATCTGGAATGTCCCGGTTGATATGTACTCTCCTATCAAGCAAAAAATGGTGGTGTTGAGTCAGGCAAAAGACAAGGTTTCTGCTCAGGCCTTTCAGCGATATATGCGCTCTCATCGGGCGAAAAAAATCATTGAATCATCCGGTTATGATGTAACGCCTTAGTGTTCTGCGTTAAAAGAACACTTCTCTGTATAAGGAATATAATCTAAATGTTTTCTGGATTAGGTCCTCTAATATTAACCGCAAAATTGGCCGGTTTAACGACATTGATTTTGCTCGTTATTGGGACGCCTGTTGCCTGGTGGTTAGCGACGACCAGAATAAAAGCGAAACCAGTAATCGAAGCCCTGGTCGCATTACCTATCGTGTTACCGCCAACTGTATTGGGTTTCTATCTTTTACTGCTACTTTCTCCAGCAGGTGCATTTGGCACGTGGTGGCTGGAGCTAACGGGGCAAACATTAACCTTCAGTTTCTCGGGCCTGGTTGTTGCTTCAGTCATTTACAGCTTTCCTTTTGTAGTGCAGCCATTGCAGAGCGCTTTCGAATCCGTAGGAAAGGACATTATGGAAACCGCTTACACCCTGGGTGCAAAACCTCTGGACGCTTTTTTTACCGTGGCGGTGCCCCTGGCAAAACGCGGTTTCCTCACCGGCAGTGTTTTAGGTTTTGCGCACACCTTGGGTGAGTTTGGCGTTGTTTTGATGGTTGGCGGGAATATTCCTGGCGAAACGCGTGTTGTTTCTATCGCTATTTATGATCACGTCGAGTCACTGGAGTACGGGCAGGCGCATGTTCTGGCCGGCATATTGTTAGCCGTAGCTTTTGTTGTAATGTTATCAATGTACGTGATTAATCATAACTTGAAGGCGAAGGTGTAATGTCTTCGCATTGCCGTATTCGATTACAGCGAACTGACTTCTGTGTTGATGCTGAATTTTCTATTCCTGAAAAAGGTGTGCTTGGTATCTATGGCCAGTCAGGTTCAGGTAAAACAACGATATTACGCTGTATTGCCGGGTTGGAGAATGGCGTTGAAGGTTCGATTGAAGTTAACGGCGAAGTCTGGCTGAGCGAGAAGAAAAATCTGACGAGTCAACAAAGAAATATCGGTTATGTTTTTCAGGAGGGCCGCTTGTTTCCTCATCTGACAGTGAGCAAGAATCTGGAGTACGGTGCAAGTCGCCGCCCTCGTGATAAAACAAAGTCTGAGGCTAAAATTTCTACGGCTGCAGCTGGTCGAGATTATTTGCTTGAGCTACTAAATATTGGGCATTTGTTAACTCGATATCCGCATCAGTTATCCGGTGGCGAAAAACAGCGTGTTGCAATCGGCCGTGGACTATTAAAAAAGCCGCGACTGTTATTGCTGGATGAACCGCTAGCGTCTTTAGATGAGATAAGAAAGCAGGAAATACTGCCTTATCTACAGAAGTTGCACGAAGAACTAAATATCCCGATGTTGTATGTGAGTCATAACATGGACGAAATGTTAAGTTTGTGCGATTACCTGTTGGTTGTCGAAAAGGGTGAGGTCAAATTTAAAGGGCATCTGCATGATGCGCTGGTATCACCTGAATCTCCGCTAGCGACGGTTGATAGGGCTGCAGCAGTACTCGAGGGTGTCGTCTCAAAGCAAGAAAAAAATTTCGATATTTCAACGGTACATACTGTCAATGGTAATCAATTCCAGATACCGGGATTAATAACTATCGGAAAACGTGTTCGATTGATCGTTTATGCCAGCGATGTGAGTGTGGCAAAAAATAAAGCGACGGAAAGTAGTATTTTAAATATTGTAGAAGGTAACGTGTCTGCTGTTCTTGATCAATCTGGTGGCAGGGTGTTATTGCAGATAAATTGCAATCAGGACATTGTTTTATCCTTAGTCTCGATCAAATCATTCCAGCGATTGGCTTTATCAGTAAATAGTAAAGTATTCATACAGGTTAAAGCCGTGGTAACCCAGAGTGCTTAAGTCTTACCCTGTATGATTTTTGGATACAGTATTTTTCGCTAGTTATGTGTTTTTTTGTTTTTCTCTTGCGATAGCTCGGTGACCAATGTCCGTTCGGTAATACATATTCTCCCAACGGATTTTATCGACTACCTGGTAGGCAGCTCTCTGTGCTTCGGTAACCGAGTTGCCCAATGCGACAGCACACAATACACGTCCACCATTAGTCACTACATGGCCGTTTTTTTCTGCGGTGCCGGCATGGAACACTTTGGTTGTTGCTGTCTCGGTGTTTTCCAGGCCACTGATGATGTCGCCTTTTTCGTAGCTGTCGGGATAACCGCCGGCAGCAAGTACGATGCCGATGGAAGTGCGTTCATCCCATTGCGTTTCTGCGCTATCTAATCTGCCATCGATGGCATCGAGGCAGTGTTGTACCAGGTCGGATTTTAAGCGCATCATTATTGGCTGGGTTTCCGGGTCGCCAAAGCGTACGTTGTATTCCAGCACTTTGGGGATGCCTTCGTCATTAATCATTACGCCTGCATATAAAAAACCAGAGAAGGCATTGCCTTCATCGCTCATGCCTTTGACGGTAGGTTCGATGACCATCTCGATAATGCGATCATGCATCTCGGGAGTGACTACGGGTGCAGGAGAGTACGCTCCCATGCCGCCAGTATTAGGGCCTTTGTCACCGTCATCACGGGCTTTGTGGTCTTGCGAACTGGCCATCGGTAAAATATTTTTACCGTCGACCATGCAGATAAAACTGGCTTCTTCACCGTATAAAAATTCTTCTATGACGACGCGTGCGCCGGCGTCACCAAATTTGTTACCCGCCAGCATATCTTTTACTGCAGAGATGGCTTCATCATTAGTCTGCGCGAGGATGACACCTTTACCTGCAGCCAGACCATCGGCTTTGATAACGATAGGTGCGCCTTTTTCTTCGATGTAAGCGATGGCAGGTTCTATCTCGGTGAAGTTGCCATAGAATGCTGTAGGGATTTTGTGACGTTCGAGAAAGTCTTTGGTGAATGCCTTTGAGCCTTCGAGTTGCGCTGCGGCCTTAGTCGGGCCAAATATTTTCAATCCATCTTTGCTGAAGACATCGACGATGCCATTCACCAGTGCGGCCTCTGGGCCAACGATGGTTAAATCGATGTGATTGCTTTTGGCAAAATCAAGCAGTGCAGGGATGTCTTCTGCGCCGATGTTTACGTTTTCGATATTATTTTCTAAGGCGGTACCGGCATTACCGGGGGCAACGAATACCTGTGATACCAGTGGGGATTGTGCAGCTTTCCAGGCGAGTGCGTGTTCACGTCCGCCGCTGCCTATGATGAGGATTTTCATGGGTGTTTATTTGGGTGAATTACTTTAAAGCGTGTATTTTACACTAATAGGGTGGCTGTTTGTCTGAGAGAATCGCGGTTCACGAAACCGCTCCTACGGGAAGTAGGTGACCTGTAGGAGTGGTTTCGTGAACCGCGATCATGCTGTTATGTATTACCTGCAGCTATAGAAATATGTCCACTTTATATCAGTGAGGTCAGCCAGCTTTTCCAATAGTACTGGTTGCGGTATCGCTTCTTTGGGAAATATATCTGTGACTTCGATAAACAGCTGAGCAATCCCTGCCATTTTTCGCCAGTTGAAATCTTCGATATTGGAAGTGGTATCGCAGTGATCGCATCTGATGACAGTGTCGGTTTTGTGCTCCTGCCAGTTTTTAATTATTTGTTGGCAGTGCGGGCAGTGTGGTGCGCGATTCTGTGTTTTGCTAATTATAAGTTTTGCTGTTTCGTACTGGTGTATTTTTATATGACAAAACTTTGTGTTGTTTTCATTTTCTTCAAACTGGATCGCAGGTGAGCAACCCATGTATGTGATGTATTCAAGATATTTTTTTCCGGCATAAAAACTATTTTCATCGTCGGATTTATTTTTTATCGGGTGAGAAATTAATTCGATTTCGCTTAGTCTGGTTATGAGTGAGGTGATATCAGGAAAGCGAAATCTGGATGATTCAGGGTGTAGATAAAGTGAACAGTTTTGATGCGGCATGGAGGTTGGCTTTATTGCTTGTTGTTGTCCTTTTTTGTTTCGCTCTGATCCGGTGGTGTAGCGTTGTCATCGTCGTCCATCAAAATGCGATATGCAGGACCTTCCAGATCATCGAACTGATCGGATCTGACGGCCCAGTAGAATACGGCAATGATGATGATCACGATTATCAGTGCGACGGGTAATAGTAAGTAAATTATGTCCATGGATTTTAATGTTGAAAATTGAAAAAATTATGGTCCACAGATGAACGCGGATGAACACAGATACAACAATGTGATGATTATACTAAGCCTGTAAATTTTACGCTTCGCACAGAACAGTATAGTTTTTTAAAATATGTTAGTTATTTATCTGTGTTCATCCGCGTTCATCTGTGGACAAAAAGTGTTCTTAATATTTAATTCGGTTAAGTCGTAAAGCATTCAGCACGACCACCAGTGAGCTGGCTGACATACCTATGGCGGCTAGCCAGGGTTCGACATAACCCATCGCTGCAGCGGGTATCGCGATGACATTATACAGTAGTGCCCAGCTTAAGTTCTGTTTGATGATGCGTAGGGTTTTTATGGCAATCAGGTAGCCGTGATAGATGTGTTCGACATTGTTGCTGATCAGTATCATGTCTGCACTAGCCGCAGCAAGTTGCGTGCCTTTGCCCATGGCGATCGACAGGTCAGCGCCGGCAAGTACCGGTGCGTCATTGATGCCATCACCAGTCATTACTACGATGGCGCCTTTTTGTTGCAGGGCATTTACATCTCTTAGTTTGTCTTCAGGTTTTAAGTTGGCCTGATAATGTTCGATGCCACATCTCTCACTTATCTCGCGAGTGCTTTCAGGACGATCGCCACTTAATAGGTGTGTTTTTTTGTGTTGTTGATGTAACTGTGTTATCAATTCTCTGGCTTCTTTCCTCAGCTGATCGGAGAGCATGAATGTGGCAACACAGAGTTGCTTAGTCGCCAGGTAGATTTTGTTTGTATGCGCTGTATTGTCCTGTTCAAAATGTGTGCTGCAGTGTTTTTCTATAAAGCTTTTATTGCCAATAAACCATAGCGTGCCGTTGATTACACCCTGTATGCCTTCGCTTACCTGGTGACTTAAATCGTTAACAGCTAGCAGCGTGTTGTGGTTTGCATTCAAAAGTGCTTTTGCAACGGGATGTTCAGAGCTGGCCTCAAGTGAGGCGGCGATGGTTAAAGCGGCATCCCGGTCATAAGCCGTTTGTCTTTCCAGTCGTATCGTTTCAAGTTTGATTTTGCCTTCGGTCAATGTGCCTGTTTTATCAAAAACAAAATCGGTGGCATGAGCGAGTGTTTCCAGTGCGTGTGCGCGTTTGGGTAACAGGCCAATCTTTGCTAGCTGACCACTGGCGGCAGTGATCGCTGCAGGGGTGGCAAGGGACAGTGCGCAAGGGCAACTGACAACAAGTGTGGCAATGGTGATTTCCAGCCATTGTGAGGCATCGGTTTTATACCAGTAGAAGGCGATCAGGGTTGCTATCGTTAATAACAGGCTGACAAACCAGCTGGCGATTTTATCGGCCAGTTTTGCGATAGCAGGTTTGGTATGTTGCGCTTCATCTATCAAACGTTGGATGGAGGAGAGTACTGAATCTTCACCCAGGTTTGTCACTTGCATGATTAATGGGTTCTCAGTGTTATTGCTGCCGCCTATGACTGCTTCACCAGGGCCTTTTGTTATCGGCAAACTTTCACCGGTGATTAGTGATTCGTTGATGCCGGAAGTGCCACTGCTTATGATACCGTCTGCAGGAATAACTTCACCGGGTCTGACTAACAGGTAATCACCGCTGTTTAATTCAGCGACGGCTATATTTTCCTGTTGTTCAGTTGTGCAGGATTGTTTGTTCTGTTCGTTAGCGATGTAATTGATAAGGCGAGTAGCAACCGCGGGTGTTAGTTTAAGTAATTCTTCGGTGGCTTCTGACGTGTGTTTTCGAGTGGTCAGTTCAAAATAACGCGCCGTTAATAAAAAGAAGGTGAACATGGCGACTGAATCAAAATACACGTGACCGCTGCCGTTGATGGTATTGATCAGGCTGGCAATAAAAGCAATCGCAATGCCCAGTGATATAGGGACATCCATGCCGATACGTTTGTTGATGATGTCGCGGTAAGCGGATTTGAAAAATACACTGGATGCGAATAGCAGAAGTGGCGTTGTTAATGCCAGGCTGATCCAGCGAAAACTCTGTTTGAATGCTGGTTCTATTCCCCACCAGTCACCGGTGTACATGGCGACAGCAAAGATCATGATCTGCATACCCAGTAGGCCGGACAGGCCTAATCGCTTTAACTGTTGTTTGCGTTCGTTTTCCAGGATGCGCTGGTGCTGTTCTGGATCATAAGGATGTGCCAGGTAACCGATGCGCGAGATGGATTCGAGAATGTCGCTGAGCTGGATCTTGCTGTTATTCCACCTGACCCGGGCGCGGTGGTTGCTGTAGTTAATGCTGGCGCTGATCACGCCATCAAGTGAATTAAGGTGTTTTTCATTGAGCCAGACACAGGCCGCGCAGGTGATACCTTCCAGGATGAGTGAAACTTCAAGAACGTCCTGTTGATCTGTTTCATGGACAAATTTTTTCTGAATCGATGCTGAATCATAGGCTTTTAACTGCTGTAAAAACTCGGGTACAAGCTGTTCCGGTTTTTCCGGGTTGCTGGTGCGATATTTATAAAAGTCATCCATGCCGCTATCAATAATGGCCTGTGATACCGCCTGACATCCATAGCAGCACATGGCTTTGCTCTCGCCATGATAGTTAACACTGATGTCCAGTTTGGGTGGAACTGGCAGGCCGCAATGAAAGCATTGACTGGAAGATGTTGCGTGTTTATTCATTTGTTTTTGGTGATAAAAAGCTCAGTTATTGGCTAAATGACATGTATAATGAGGAATTGGTAGACATGAACCCGTTTATCAATGATTTAATTATTCAAAAACTATGAACCAATACTATGAAACCAAAGGCTGCATCTTACTATGAGTACATTAAAACGTATTGATATCGATCATTTTAAAGTTAGTTGTCAACAATGCAATTTGCGTGAACTTTGTTTCCCGCATGGAATGAGCAATGATGAGATGGTTAATATGGATGCGGTAGTGGAACAGCCCAGGCCTATACATAAAAATGATTATATATATCACGACGGTGATGATAACCATGCAATCTACGCGGTGCGTGCAGGTTGTGTTAAGACCATGACAGAAAGTGCCAATGGAGAAGAGCAGATCGTTGGTTTTCATCTGCCTGGGGAGTTATTTGGCTTAGATGGTTTTGCTGAGAATGCGCATACCTGTAATGCGGTTGCACTGGAAACATCCAGTGTCTGTGAATTGCCCCTGGATAATATTGAAATGCTCTGCCATAAATTGCCGAGTCTGCAAAGGCAGATGCGACGCATTATGGGTAAAGAGGTGGCTGCCGATCATAAGATGCTACTGCTGCTAGGTAAGATGACATCCGAAGAGCGACTGGCGAGTTTTTTACTAAGCATGTCCGCACGTATGGAAGAGCGTCACTGGAAAGAAAATGAGTTTAACCTGAGTATGCCAAGGCAGGATATCGCTAACTATCTGGGTATGGCGGTAGAAACGGTGAGCCGTTTGTTTGCTTCTTTTCAGAATGAGAAAATCATTGTGGTTGATCGCCGACATATTACGATTTTAAATATGGATCGCTTAAAGCAGATAGTAGGCGATTGTGAGCCTGCAAAATAGATACCCTGCGAAATAGATACTACGACACGATTGCTGCTTTATATAGGGTTTCCATCTATAGATGAGTCAGTGTCTCTGTGGCCTGATTCAGCATCACGTAATATTTTTCACTGTAATAAACAAAGACTTGATTTATATCATGGTTTTATTTATCTTATTCAATATACTTCGCGTTTCATAAGGCTTGTTGATTGAAGTTAAGAAACAGCGGTGTACTATGTAGGGGCTTTCCTGTCGGCGAGTTTTCCTTGAAAAAACAATAAGAACCGGAGATGCTATCTATGTTTTCACACCTAATTGGTATTTTGTTTAACCCATCCGAAGAATGGAAAAAAATTCGTGATGCGGACTGTACTATTGGCAAATGTTATTGCGGCTATGTATTTTTGATGGCAGCGATTGCGCCAATTTCCGGATATTTTGGTACCACTCGATTTGGCTGGGAAATTGGTGCCCGTGAAGCGGTTAAACTTTCTCCTGACAGTGCATTAGTTATCGCTATCGCTTATTACCTGGTCATGCTGGTCGGTGTGTTTAGCATGGGCCTGATGATTCACTGGATGGGTAAAACTTACGGCGCAGAGCAGAATCTATCACGCTGTGTACGTCTAGCGGCTTTCACCGCCACGCCGCTGTTCCTCGTTGGCTTCGTCGAGTTATTCCCAATCCTATGGTTAAACTTTGTTATTGGCCTGCCTGCGTTGGCCTATTCTGTAAAACTTTTGTATACCGGTCTGCCGATAATGATGGGTGTCGACGAAGAGCGTGGCTTCCTGTTTTCAAGCGCAGTCCTTGCCGTTGGTATGGTTGCCCTGGTAGTTATGATGGTGGCAACGGCAATACTCTGGTTTAACGGCTTTGCACCTCAATTTGTGGATTAGTATTATATTGTGAGTTATGAGCTACTGGCATAATGTCATAGCGCACATAGCTATATTTTAATAAGCTAATGAACTATCTGCCACGTTGAAAAAAATGGCATGAGAGTAATTGGCCTAATAAATACTTTTTAAATGCTCAAATTCGATTTGAGTATAAATTAATTGGAAATTAATCGGACTACATTTATGAATAATGAATCTATGACCTATGATTATACCGTTGTACGGCAGTTTGCAGTAACGACTGTCATCCTCGGTATCGTTGGTATGTTAATCGGTGTGTTGATCGCATCGCAGATGGCATGGCCGGTACTTAACTTTGATACCCCCTGGTTGACTTTTGGTCGCTTGCGTCCGCTACATACCAATGCGGTCGTCTTTGGTTTTGGCGGTTCAGCATTATTTGCAACTTCGTATTACGTTGTTCAACGAACCTGTCATACACGTTTGTTTGCGCCGCAACTTGCACAGTTTACTTTTTTTGGCTGGATGCTCGTTATCGCGCTTGCAGTGGTGACGTTGCCATTGGGTTATACCTCTTCTAAAGAGTACGCAGAGCTGGAGTGGCCGATTGATATCCTGATCACGGTGGTCTGGGTGGCTTATGCCGTGGTGTTCTTTGGTACCATTGCCAAACGCCGGGTTAAGCATATCTATGTGGCAAACTGGTTCTTCGGTGCGTTTATTATTACTGTAGCCATGCTGCATATCGTGAACAGCGCGGCGGTTCCGGTTAGTCTGCTGAAATCTTATTCAGCCTACTCGGGTGTTCAGGATGCAATGGTGCAATGGTGGTATGGTCATAACGCGGTTGGATTTTTCTTAACCGCTGGTTTCCTTGGCATTATGTATTACTTTATCCCTAAGCAGGCAGAGCGCCCGGTTTATTCTTACCGCTTATCTGTTGTGCATTTCTGGGCACTGTCATTTACCTATATCTGGGCGGGTCCTCACCATTTGCATTACACTGCTTTGCCTGACTGGACACAGTCTTTAGGCATGGCGTTCTCATTGATTTTATTAGCTCCTTCCTGGGGTGGAATGATCAACGGCATCATGACATTGTCGGGTGCCTGGGAGAAACTACGCAGTGATCCAATTCTTAAGTTCCTCATTGTTTCTGTGTCTTTCTATGGTATGTCTACCTTTGAAGGCCCGATGATGGCGATCAAAACAGTAAACGCATTATCTCACTATACTGACTGGACCGTTGGACACGTTCATTCTGGTGCACTTGGCTGGGTTGCTATGGTTAGTATCGGTGCCATGTACTTCCTGGTTCCTAAATTATTTGATACTGAAATCTACAGTAAAAAATTAATTGAAACGCACTTCTGGATAGCGACAATTGGTATCGTTTTATATATCACTTCAATGTGGATTTCGGGCATCATGCAAGGTTTGATGTGGCGTGCGATTAACAATGACGGCACCCTGACATACAGTTTTGTTGAAAGTGTTCAGGCCATGCATCCGTTCTATATCGTACGTGCCAGTGGTGGTGCTTTGTTCCTGACTGGTATGCTGATTATGGCTTACAACTTAACTAAAACTATTGCACAGGGTAAGGCCGCGGTTGCCGTTATCCCTGAGCCTGCTGCAGCGCACTAGACGTTAGAGGAAAATAAATATGTCAGTTCAAATTCAAGCTGAAACTAAAGTCGGTGTATTAATTGTATTATCACTGGTAGTAGTTCTTTGGGGCGGCCTTGCGCAGATTGTGCCCTTGTTCTTTCAAACATCGACCACGGTGCCGGTTGCAGGTTTAAAGCCTTATGCCCCGTTGCAGCTAGAAGGTCGCGACATCTATATCCGTGAAGGTTGTGTAGGTTGTCACTCGCAGATGATTCGGCCTTTCCGTGCAGAGACTGAGCGTTATGGTCACTACTCTGTGGCTGGTGAGTTTATCTATGATCGCCCGTTCCTGTGGGGTTCAAAGCGTACTGGACCTGATCTGCATCGTGTTGGTGGTCGTTATTCGGATGAATGGCATCGTGTGCATCTGACTAATCCGCGCGATGTCGTGCCTGAGTCTATTATGCCTGCTTATCCCTGGTTGGCTGAAAGTGCGTTAGATGGCAATGATATTCAGGACAAGATGAATGCACTGGTTATTCTCGGGCATCCTTATACAGAGGCTGAGATCGAGGCTGCGCCCGCTAGCCTGGAAGGTAAAACTGAAATGGATGCCGTCGTTGCATATTTGCAGTCACTCGGCACTCACGTGAAATTGCGTCGTTAGGCCAGACAAATGTCAATGGACGTTATTTTACAAACAGTCTGGACCGTTGTTGCTTTCGTCTTTTTTGTCGGCGTTGTCTTCTGGGCATGGAGTGGTCGTCGTAAAAAAGATTTTGATGATGCGGCAAGAATGGCGCTGGATGACGAAAAAACTTTGACTGACGAGCAACGGCGTAATAGCTGAATGTGTACGTGCAGAAGTTTGTTTGCGAATAAAAATTGGTTAATTTACTGAGCCGTAAAGGTTTAAAAAATAATACAGGATTATGAGGAATTATTATGTCTGACTTTACCAGCGAATTCTGGAGTTGGTTTATCATCGTTATAGTAGGTGGTGGCATTGTTTGGTTGTTTTATCTGCTAAGAGGCAACTCTAAAGCGACAGGTAAGCAAGGTGAGCCAACAGGGCATGTATGGGATGAGGATCTTGAGGAATTAAATAATCCGCTGCCACGCTGGTGGTTGTTTATGTTTTATTTCACCATCTTTTTTGCTATCGGTTATCTGATTTTATATCCGGGCATGGGCTCTTTTAAAGGCATACTTGGCTGGACTGAAATCGGTGAATATAATCAGGAAGTCGCTGATGCAGACGCTGAGTTCGGACCTTTGTTTGCGAAATTTGAACAGATTCCTGTTGCCGATCTTGCTTCCGACCCTGCAGCGATGAAAGCCGGTGAGCGTTTATTCGTTACCTATTGCGCAGTTTGTCATGGTTCTGATGCTCGCGGTGCACCGGGTTTCCCCAATCTTCGTGATAACGACTGGTTGTATGGTGGATCACCTGAACAAATCAAAGCTAGCCTCATGAATGGTCGTGCGGGTGTTATGCCTGCGTGGGAAGGTCCTCTGGGTGGTAAAGAGGGTGTCAATAAAGTAGCCGCATATGTCATGAATCTGGCAGGGCGTGAAGTAGATGCAAATTTGGCTGCCGCAGGTAAAGAAAAGTACGACTTATTCTGTGTCGGCTGTCATATGCCAGACGGTACAGGTAACCAGGCGTTGGGTGCACCTAACCTGGCGAATAATATCTGGTTATACGGCGGTTCGCCTCGCACCATAGAGCAGACTATTGCTAAGGGCCGTAATGGTCAAATGCCTGCCCATGGTGAATTCTTAGGTAAAGATAAGGTTCATATCCTGTCTGGTTATATCTATAGTCTGTCGCATGTATCTGATTAACATCTCGCCTGGATGCACAGAGAAGAGCGCAGAGAAAAATGTTAAACGCGACATAAAGATATGAATGCGATACCTCTAATCCAACGTGTGATTGCGGTGTTGTGGCCGGCCTTTATTATGGCCGGCATCGCGACGATTATATTTACGTCCGCATTTGACCCTTCCGTTATCTTTGTTGAGCATGATATTAGTCGTCTGGGTTTTTATACCATAACGTTTTTTGTGTTCTGGATTTTTGGTATCTCGACCGCAGCAGCTACCTGTTACTTCTTAAAACCTTGTGAAGCAATGAATAAGGCAAGAGAAAGAGAAAGAGCTGAAGCCATTAAGGTTGCCACTGAAGCGGCTAGAAATGTTGCTCAGGAAAATGCAGATTCAACTAACATCGACTCGACTAAATAATCACTTTTTTAGTTCGACAGCTTGTTGGAGCCATATTCACTAATTGATTTGTTATCATTGATAAATAATCAAAATTTATCTCACCTATGAATAACAGTATAAGGTAATAAACTAATAATGTCTGAAAGCACCTCATCCACTAAAAAGGTTGTAGATGACGTCGGCGACGATCACAAATTGAGTGATGAAGTTGAGCAGTCGCTCTATGCCAAACGTAAAAAGATTTACCCGCGTGAAGTTCACGGTCTGTTTGCTGCGTTACGCACAACGGGTGTAATGACATTATTAGGTCTGTACTACTTCGTTCCATGGTTACAATGGGATGGTCGTCAGGCGGTATTGTTTGACTTGCCAGAACGCAAATTTTACATCGTTAATATGGTGTTCTGGCCACAGGACTTCTTTTACCTTGCACTGTTATTAATCGTTAGTGCGCTGGGCCTGTTTTTTGTGACCGCACTTGCAGGGCGTGTCTGGTGTGGTTATGCCTGCCCACAGACCGTGTGGACAGAAGCTTTTTTGTGGATAGAACGTAAAGTTGAAGGCACACGCCCACAACAGATGAAGCTGGACAAAGAGCAGAATTCATTCCGCAAGATTCGCGTCAAAGCAACTAAACATTTCCTCTGGATAAGCTTTTCATTATTTACTGGTTTAACTTTCGTCGGCTATTTTTCATCGATACGTGAGTTGGCAGGTAATTTTGTCAGTTTTAACCTCGGTCCATGGGAAGCATTCTGGATATATTTTTATGCGCTGGCTACCTACGGTAATGCTGGCTGGTTGCGTGAACAGGTTTGCATGTACATGTGTCCATATGCGCGTTTTCAGAGCGCTATGTTCGACCATGACACGATGATTATTTCATTTGATGAATCACGAGGCTTACCTAAAGGCCCAAGGAAGAAATCAGTGGATAAAGTCGAAGCGGGTTTGGGTGACTGTATCGACTGTACTATTTGTGTGCAGGTCTGTCCGACGGGTATTGATATTCGCGATGGTCTGCAATATCAGTGTATCGGATGTGCTGCCTGCATCGATGCCTGTGATGACGTTATGGATAAGATGGGTTATGAGCGTGGTTTAGTTCGGTACACTACAGAAAACACTCTGCAGGGTAAGCAAACGCACATCTTACGTCCTCGGGTGATTGTTTACGCATTGATTTTGATGGGCGTAACTGCCGGTGCTTTTTATTCTATTATTACGCGTACACCGATTGCTCTGGACGTAATTCGTGATCGCAACAGTTTGTACCGTGAGACCAATAATGGTCTGATTGAAAACGTATATAACATTAAGTTGTTAAATATGGATAGCAAGAATCATAATTACACTTTAACTGTTGAAGGTATGCCTGGTCTTGTTCTTAAAAAAGATACCGAAGATCTGTTTGTTAAAAGTGGTGAGGTGATTGAATTACCAGTGCGTGTGCAAGTCGATGCATATAATCTAAAGCAGCGTAGCAGCAGTATTACCTTTACTTTAAAAGCGAATGATCGAGATGATCTCTTTGCGGTAGAAGATGCACGCTTTCTAGGGCCTGCATTTAAATAAATACTATCACTAATTAATTCGAGTACTATAGAGAGCATAGTCATTATAGTGACCGTGCAAACATTATACGTAGCGGAGATTATTCCGCCTGGACATAAAGATGCAAGATATTATGCAAGCAAGCGAACTACAGAAACCCTGGCATAAGCACCCACTAGTATGGATGATGATCTCTATACCGTTTTCCGCGGTTATTATGGGCGTTGTCATGATTTGGTTGGCAGTGGATACCGATGATGGATTGGTCGCAGACGATTACTACAAACAAGGTCTGGCAATTAACAGTGATATTAGTCGCGATAAAAAATCTGCAGAACTAGGGTTAAGCGCTATTATCGAGTTTGATAACAGCGCTAAAGTAATCAATGTGCGTCTGGATAAAGGTTTATTACAAACCATGCCGGAAATATTGCCGCTGCACATCCAGCACGCTACACGCGCAAATAGTGATATACAGGTCACGCTTAATCACGGTATGAATGATCAGTATATTGGTTATCTGAAACAGCCCTTAAGCGAAGGTATATGGTATTTTGAACTTGCCGATCAGGACTGGAAAATAAAAGTGCGAAGCCGCGTGCAAGAGCATAATATCATCAATCTGCAGAGTGATTACTAAGCCAGTTCTGCTTGATAAACGATTCGTGCTCTTAGCCGAAACAGTCGCTCGAAAAAACAGAGTGACGCAGGTAAAACGGCAAAAAAATGCTCACTGAAAGAAAAGCAATTGTCCACAGATGAACACAGATAAAAACAAGATATAAATCTTTTGTAGGGCGGGCACTGTCCGCCATTTTATTAGCGCATGTACTGTATTTTGTCGAGCCTGCTCTACCTGCCCTATAAAACAATAAACAGTTTTTTATCTGTGTTCATCTGTGTTGATCTGTGGACAAAATTCTTTTAATCTTTTCAATGGCTGCTAAGGGTTGGTTTACCCTGTAGGTATGTTGTATGGGGTGTCAGTTATCAGGTTTTTTCTATTATTCTTTACAATAAATCAATTGGCCACTTTCTGAATAACGACCTGATTTCTACCTGTTCGTTTCGCCTGATATAGCGCTTCGTCTGCTTTTCTTAAAAGTAACTGATCAAGACTTACAGTCGTTTTATCTAGCTGATCTTTATTATCATGACTTGTCTGAAATTTGATCTGGCTGAGTGAAGCCAGGCCGATAGATACGGTGATGCCTAAGGCGTTGTCATTGAATATTAGTTTCTGCGTTTCTACCTCGCTGCGTATACGTTCTGCAACCTCATGCGCGAGTTGTATACCTGTATCGGGCAAGATGATGGCAAACTCTTCACCGCCATAACGAGCAACGATGTCACTCGAACGGACCTGTTCGCGCATTAGAGCAACTAATCTAACTAGAACGGCATCGCCTACCTGATGGCCATGCTGGTCATTAATTTTCTTGAAAAAGTCGACATCGATAAACAAACAGACCAGATCAGTTTTCTTGCGCGTGCAGCGATCAACTTCGTGTTTTAAGCGTTCATCAAAATATCCGCGATTATAGGCGTTGGTTAATCCATCGTGATAACCTAGTTCCAACGTGCGTTGACGATTGATGCAATTTTCGATAGAGATCGCAGTCATGGCACTGAGTTTTTGTAGGAAGGTGGTGCCAACATCTTTGCTGTAACGGGTTACATCTTTACTGAGTAATAACTGGATGCCAATTATTTCATTGCCACGTTTTAAAGGAAGCAGGGCAGCTGACAGGTATTTTCTGGTTTCCTCGATGTCGATCAACCAGTCGTATTTATTGATGATCCGTGTACCTAATAGTGGTAGATCAGGGATGTCCGAGATCAGCAGATTGCTGGTCTCGGTATCGATGAAACTCAGCCCAGGGTAAGTGTTCTGGTAGCTTTCAGTTAGCAGTCGTTCGACTTCGTGAAAGCGATCGACAAGGCAAAGCCGAATTTCATCGATGCGAAATTTCTTTTGCTCCTGAAGTATTAAATTGAATAGTTCCTGCGGGCCTTGGGCGGCGACCACAGATAATGAAAATTCATCAAACGAGTTTTGTGTTTGTTCGTTGCGGCGCGCCTCTCTGAGCAGCTTGTCGAGCTGCTCACGCAAATGTTGATTTTCTTTAAGGCGCTTGTCTTCCATGAGACCTTTATAACATATTTTATGTAAGTATAAGTACTCTGTATGGTATGTTTAGCGGTCCATTCTGGACTGAGTCTTATTGTTGTTGTGCTTAACTAGTGCCGGAAATGGCGCATCCCGGTTAGTACCATTGCCATACCAAACTCGTCGGCTGCGGCTATCACCTCATCATCGCGCATCGAGCCGCCGGGCTGAATAACTGCCACGATACCGGCTTCGTGGGCGGCATCTATACCATCACGAAACGGGAAGAAGGCATCCGATGCCATGACTGAACCAGGCACTTCAAGACCGGCATGCTCTGCTTTGATGCCAGCTATACGAGCGCTGTTGATACGGCTCATCTGCCCCGCTCCAACGCCAATAGTCATGTTGTTTTTACCATAAACAATGGCATTGGATTTGACGAATTTAGCCACTTTCCAGCTGAATAACAGGTCATTCATTTCCTGTTCAGTCGGTTGCCGCTGTGTGACTACTTTCAACTCATTGTATAACAGAAGGTCAGCATCCTGCACCAATAGGCCACCGTTAACGCGTTTGAAGTCCATGCGCTGATCGCTGGTCGTCCACTGGCCGCATTCGAGCAAACGCACATTTTTCTTTTCTGCAACAGCGGCTACGGCCTCTGCACTTATTGATGGTGCGATGATTACTTCTACAAACTGGCGTTCAACGATGGCTTTGGCCGTGGCGCCGTCAAGCTCGCGGTTAAAAGCGATGATGCCACCAAAGGCAGATTCAGGATCGGTACTGTAGGCGGCGTCATAGGCTTGCATGAGGTTGTTACTGATGGCTACGCCGCAAGGATTGGCGTGTTTGACGATGACACAGGCTGGTTCGTCAAACTGTTTGATGCATTCGAGTGCGGCGTCTGTGTCACCAATATTGTTGTATGACAGCTCTTTGCCCTGTAGCTGTTTTGCGGTGGCGATGCATGCTTCCGATGGATTTTTTTCAGTATAAAAAGCCGCACTTTGATGCGGGTTCTCACCGTAGCGCATTTCCTGCGCTTTGCTGAACTGAAGATTGATGGTGCGAGGCAGATTATCCATCGAACCATCGGTTTTCACTCTGCCGAGATAATTGGCGATCATGCCATCGTAATTAGATGTGTGCTCAAAGGCTTTTACTGCAAGATCAAAACGGGTGTTATCACTGACTGTGCCTTCATTATTCTGTAATTCACTGAGTACGCGTGAATAGTCCACGGGATCTACAATGATGCTGACAAAGGCGTGATTCTTGGCGGTTGCACGCACCATCGCTGGACCACCAATATCGATGTTTTCAATAGCATCGTCCAGAGTGCAATCTTGTTTTGCTACCGTTGCTTCGAAAGGGTAGAGGTTGACTACAACCAGGTCGATAGGGGCAATGTCATTTTCTTTCATAACATTGTCATCCATACCGCGGCGACCTAAGATGCCACCATGTATTTTCGGATGTAAGGTTTTTACACGACCGTCCATTATCTCTGGGAAGCCGGTGTGTTTGGAAACTTCCATAACAGGGATCATGTTATCGATAAGCAGCTTGGCAGTACCGCCGGTAGAGAGAATCTCTACGCCTGTTTCATGCAGTGCTTTGGCAAATTCGATAATGCCGTTTTTATCGGAAACACTGATGAGTGCACGTCGTACAGGACGTTGAGAAGTGTTGGTCATTAAGTTAGCCCTTGGAACAAATTAGCAAGACGCGAATTATAACTTACAGTGGTGATTTATGTCACTTTGAGATGGCTTATTGTTTTCTTTGTTGTCGCTGTGGCCTGGTTATATTCGCATTTATGACGGTTTTTAGTTGGTTATCACAGTTCTGGCGCCAGGGGGAGAACCGCGGTGCCTAAATAGACTATCGCTGTAAAAATAAAGAGAGACGAACCGGGTCAAAACATAAAGAATGTACGACGCGCAAGTTCCGGTGGTTAATTACTTATGTAAGTTATAGGTGCGTAGTTTTTTCCGTAAAGTGCCACGATTCAAACCGAGCAGCTCAGCCGCACGTGACTGATTACCTTTAGTATGTTCTAAAATAGCTTCAAATAAAGGCTGTTCTATTTGTTTTAGTACCAGTTCATACATATTGTTTGGCTGCATGCCATCAAGTTCAAACAGGTAACGGCGTATAGAGTGTTTTACCGCATGACTTAGTTGAGATATTTCCTGTGGCGGAGTTTCGCCGTCAGTTTGTTGTGATTCCTGAGATTTTAGATCGTTCATGCTGCTTATGCCGCTATAAGGTGTGTTTGTAGGTTAAAAAATTCGTCGATCAGCCTGATTTGAGTGTCGCTGTTGTCTACCTGGTTTATGTGTTTCCTAAACGATTCAGTCGCTTCAATGTTATCGAAACTGGCTGCTTTAATATACCACCCTATATGCTTACGTGCGATGCGTACGCCCGAAAGTTCACCATAAAAATCATAAAGATTCTGTAAGTGCCGGACTAACACTTTACTGATTTCATTGTTGCATGGTGGGGTAATAATTGAACCTTGTGTTAGATAATGTTTTATCTGTTTGAATATCCAGGGGTTGCCCTGTGCGGCGCGGCCAATCATTAGTCCGTCGGCCGCGGTATGTTGCAGTACTGCTTTGGCTTTTTGTGGGCTGGTGATATCACCATTGGCGATAACCGGGATAGAAACGCTGGATTTTACTGCTGCGATGGTATCGTATTCAGCTTCGCCTTTATAGGCGTCTGCGCGTGTTCTGCCGTGTACAGACAGTGCCTGTATGCCACATTGTTCAGCGATGCTGGCGATTTTGACAGCATTGATATTATCTGCGTCCCAGCCAGTACGAATTTTAAGAGTGACGGGCACATCAACCGCGGTTACTACTGCGTTTAGTATTTTGGCGACTAGTGGTTCGTTTTTTAGCAGGGCAGAGCCAGCCAGAACATTACAGACTTTTTTTGCAGGGCAGCCCATGTTGATATCGATGATCTGTGCGCCATGCCTGACATTAAATTCTGCTGCTTCAGCTAATAGTGCTGGATCAGTACCTGCAATCTGTACGCTGCGAATGCCTGTTTCACCTTGATGGTCCATACGCAGTTGGGTTTTCCTGGAATTCCATAGCCGCTTTTCAGAGGTCACCATTTCAGAGACGCATAGATCTGCATCCAGCTGATAACACAGGTTGCGAAACGGACGGTCGGTGACGCCTGCCATCGGTGCCAGCATTATGGGGGTATCAAATATGTAGTTACCAATATTCATCAGGTCTGTATTTTGGCAGAATCTAGTAGCTTGTACTAATAAATCTTGTCGTGTTTATTGAGCAGGGTTCTGTTGTTTAAATTATAGCTGTCGCTATGCGGTTTTATAGAAAATCAAATTCATAAGTCATTGCCTGCTTTCCCGGATCCTGTATTTCCATGGTAAAGGTCATATTGGTACCGGGCTCAAATAAAGTGTATTGCTCTATATTCGCATTGATTTGTTCTGTACCTGCCTGATGCGCAGGCAGGTACTCTGCAGGTAGAAACCGACGTGCGGCAACTTTGCCGCCGCGTACGTCGGAAAAAGCAACCTGCATGACAGGGTACGGTTGTGCAAAATCCGCGTTGTTTTTCATGGTAACGTTGATCACCAAAGCATTTTTTTCATTGGGGTGAGAATAAACGTTTCTTGTTAACAGTTCGATTTTACTCGGCTCACGCATGGAGATATTCTTACACTCGAATTGCTGGCATGCTTTTTCTAACCAGGCCTGTACCTGTGGCACCTGGTTTAGCTGATCGCGGTTAAACCAGGCGTATTGGGTAACTAAAGTGGCTGTCAATAACAGGGTGCCTGCTGCCCATAACAAGTTGGAGAGAGGCGATGATGTCGAGGTATAAGAATCACGATATTTTTCCGGTACCACGTGTGATAATGACTCGTTGGCCTCTTCATCAAAAAAGTCAAAAGCTTCCTTTTTCGAATCAATTTTTGCTGCAGTCTCATTAAAATCGGTGCTGGCTTCAGTGCTGTCCTCGGTGTTAGCCTCGATACTAGCTAGCGTGATCGAATCTTCATTGTTATCCTGTGCTGAAACGTTTTGTGTGTCTTCAGGCAGAGTTTGGCTATTGTTGTCGAAATCGTTAGTAGAGATTTCATCAGTAATGTCATCAGAAATCTTATCAGTATCGGACGGTTCTTCTGTCTGTAGCAATTCACTGTTGGTTGCTATTGCAGTTGTAGCCTGTGTAGCAGGTTGTGAGATGTTATCCGTAAGCGGTTCACTAGAAAGCGTGTCATCGAGTAATGACGGTTGCTGTTGGTGTTGGCTGGCGACTTCGAAGGCATTGAATACTTCATTACAAACACTGCAGCGTACAAAACCCTCAGCGAGGTTTATCTGATCTTCAGTTATTCGAAAGTGTGTGTCGCAGTGTGGGCATTGAGTTTGCATGTTTTTTTACTTTATCTTAAATGATTTTTATCCGCAAATGATGTCTATAAAACGGATGCTTTAGTCTGCCATTCAGGGCCCTGCTGAGCAGTTATAGTGTTGCTGTAATGGTATCGTTAAAGATCGAAGCCAGCATTACCCTGTAATCCACCGCTATGGACAGCGATAATTTTTGTGCCGGGTTTGAAATGATCGTCTGCAATCATGTTAAATAATCCATAAAACATTTTTCCGGTATAAACCGCGTCCAGAGGAAATCCGTACTTAGTTTCGAAGTCTTTCATGAAGTGAATCAAGTCATCGTTTACTTTAGCGTAGCCACCAAAGTGGAAGTTACTTTCGATGCGCCAATTGACTGTGGTTTTCGTATCACCGAGAAAGTTGTTAACCTCGTTTGTTAAAAAATCACCGCCTTTCAGCGCAGAAAAACCAATGGCTATGGGTTGGGTTTTTGCAGCAGTGGGTTGGATGGCGGAAATTAGTCCGGCCAATGTTGCACCGGTGCCGCTGGCGCAACAGATTACATCAAAGACCGGGTCGTTTGTGCTCACCTTGTCCTGAGTGATCTCGTCGATGATTTCAGCGCAGCCTTTTATTGCAAGTGCGTTACTGCCACCTTCAGGCAGGATGTAGACATCACCAAATTGTTGCTTAAGTTTATCTAGATACTCAGTTTCATTTTTTTTACGGTATTCCACGCGGTTGCAATAATGCAGTTGCATGCCGCATTTTTCTGCAAATGATAATGTGCTGTTGAGGGGGGTATGCTTCTCGCCACGAATAATACCAATGGTGTTGAAACCGAAGTGTTTGCCAGCTGCTGCACAGGCATAGATATGATTTGACCATGCGCCGCCAAAAGTTAACAGCGTATCAAAATTGTTTTCCCTGGCGTGGATCAGGTTGTATTTCAATTTTCGCCATTTATTGCCGCCAAACTGGGGATGGATTAAATCATCGCGTTTGATAAAAAGCTGAACCGCAGCCTGTTCGAGAAAGGGGCTGTGTAATTGCTGTAACGGACTGCTGTCTAATTGATTAAAGCTAACAGTAGTTTCGTTTTTGATCAGTAACAAATGACGACAGACAAACGGTGTTTTCTAGCGAGCGACAACGTGTATCACAGTGGAGTACTCGAAGTAGACGATTCGGTCACCATAAGTCCAGTCGCTGATTGGTGGGTTACCAATACTTTCAGATTTTGCTAGTGGTTGTCCGAACTGTTGCTGAACTTTGTCCATGGTCATGCCACGACGCGGTTCATCAAGTAATTTAATTTTGATGGTTTCACCGGGCTGTATTTCTGTTGCCGGTAGCTGTGCAGAATAACCTGTCTGTTGTGGTTGTTGTTGCATCATTAATTCAACCGCAGAGGGTGTCTTAGGTTCTTCATCTTCTTCTGGGCGTGACCCGGATGGTGAGGCAGGTTGTACCTCAGCGCTGTTTCCAGCTTCAGGGCTTTCTTCCATGGCCGGGCGATGATCGGTCGCCAGTGCGTTGCCAGAAAAAACCGTTAAAAGCACAGCGGTTAGTAATGCGGAGGTAACCGCATGTGGTTTGAATAGGCTGTTTATGTTCATTGCTTTTATAGTAAGTAAATTGTTCATGAGTCTGTCGCACACACTGGGTTGTTATGAAATAACTACAAGTGTAGCACCGGATTCTGTAAGTACTTAATTATTCTTTAAATTTTTTCATTACCAGGCAGGCGTTTGTGCCGCCGAAACCAAAATTGTTGGACATTGCAAGATTGATGTCTACGTTATCTTGTCGCTGCGTGACAATCGGCATATCTACTGCGCTTTCATCCATGCTTTCGATGTTGGCAGAAGCCTGTATAAAGTTATTTTGCATCATCAGCATGGTGTAAATCGCTTCCTGTGCACCCGATGCGCCTAGTGAGTGACCGGCAAGTGATTTACTCGAGCTGATGGTAAGC
>CAWBXM010000070.1:0-10160 GCA_963792545.1 uncultured Gammaproteobacteria bacterium
CCATCGCCGAGATCGGTGCGGGTCAGGAAACATCTCGCTGGTTCTTTAAAGTCGGCGGTGCTGCGGCATCTATCGCCAAGACCATGTCGGCCTATGACATGAAGTTCAGCGATTCTATCTATGGCCCATGTAAACGTTATGTCAGTCGCGAACGGTTACAGGCGATGCTGGATAAAGAATATGATCTTGTCATAGGACGACTAGATGAGTTACGCGGTGCTGAGAATACATTTTACGCGTTTGCCAATACTGTCTCGACATACAGCTATACCCAGCAACACGCAGGCAATGGCTGGTTAGGTATCCGGTTTCAGACACATGCCAGGGAAGCCGCATCACAGATCGACTTACATGTCGTACTCAAGGGAAAATCTAATACACAGGACCAGGAAACGCTTGGCATTCTCGGAGTCAATCTGATCTACGCTGCCCACTATTTTTATGACGACCCTATTCGCTTACTCACCTCATTGATGGATGGTTTGAGCAACGAGTTACTAGCGATCGATATGATCGATTTCGAAGGCCCGGCGTTTGCATCTGTCGATAACCGCTTGATGGCACTCTACCTGGTTAAGTATGGACTAACGCATGCTGCCATGTTTAATGCTGATGGCAAACTGGTACTGCCGTCAGATGCCTTATACAAAAAATCTGTGCTGGTCGAACGTAGTCGTTTTCGTCCACCGACACTGTTAAACATGAATATACTGGACAGTGCTTATGATGCTTTTATCAAGGAACCGGATGTCGAGCCGGATGAGATCGTCGTGTTAAGTGAAATGACCTTATTAAACTTGCGCGACCGGGATGGTGATGATCTCGAAGCTGATATCTGTATAGAAGATTTTCTTCAACGTGTTGATATTTTATGTGCGCTAAAGAAGAATGTACTGATTTCAAATTTTGGTGCATTTTATAAACTCTCGCAATATCTCTTCAGGCGAACGAATAAACCGGTTGCCATTGCGCTGGGTATTCCAAATCTGTTAAATGTTTTCAATGAAAAATATTATGAAAATTTAAACGGCGGCATCCTCGAATCTTTCGGCCTGTTGTTCAGAAATGATATGCGGCTCTATGTCTGTCCGCTGATCGATGAAGACAGTGGTGAACTGATCGATGTGCATAATCTGAAAATCGAAAAGCATCTGTCACATCTGTATCTTCACCTGATCGAGAATGCATATATCAAAGGTCTGGAAACGATAAACGAAGAGTATTTATCAATCAAGTCAGAGGAGGTGATGGATAAAATACGAAACGCTGATGCGAGCTGGTCCGAGTCGGTTCCTGATGAGGTATTTAGTATTATCTCGCAGCGAGGACTGTTTCAAAAAAAAGATGCTGCAAAAAAAACCTGATATAAAAAAGACAATCCGAAAAACAGGCCGTATGCAGTACTATATATTTTTTGCTGATAGTGACCGATTATAGTAGCGGCTTATATGGCATTAACTCAATACATCGTGAAGTAACTCAACGCGCACTTCCATGTTGGTTAATATATCGCCGGCACCAAACTGGTGAAATACGGAGACGTCTGCGGCATCACGTCCATAAGCTATTGCAATGCGCCTGCCATGTATTTCATTCTGTGTCGGATCAAAAGTATACCAGCGTCCGCCCACATAAGCTTCGAACCAGGCATGCAGATCCATCGGGTAGAGACCATAGAGATAACCGACAACCAGTCTCGTCGGGATGCTGATGCTGCGACATAAGGCGACGCTTAGATGCGCCAGGTCACGACACACCCCTTCACCACGCATGTTCACTTCTTCGGCAGATATCGGAACATTGCTCGAGCCCGGTGTGTATTTTATGGCGTTATGCACCCAGCGATCGATGCAAGCTACCTGATCGTAACCTAGCTGTGCGCCTGCGACGATATCGCGTGCCATATCACCGAAGCGGTCTGACTCGCAATAACGGCTGGGTAATAAATAGACCAGGACTTCTTTTGGCAGGTATTGTATATCGACAAAAAAAGCCGCCGAATCTTGATCTACCTCATCGGCAGTCATCACTTTTGCCGAGGTCTGAATAGAGAACGGTCCAACGGGAGAGACCAGACGTTGGCACAGATTGTCATGAATATCGGTATATTCGATGACGGGCACAAAAGGTTCCAGTGTATAGGATTCACTTGCCACCCATTGTTGTGCGCCGCTGCGAGGACGCAGCATCAACACTAAAGGGGTTGGTGCCTGCATTTGAAAGTCGAGATGACAGCTTGCTTTTATCCACATAATGTTCAGGATAATATCGTTAGAACGATGGTGATTACAATGCTCAACGCGTTATTAAATTAAATTAGATCTTCAAGAATCTTTTTAGGTCATTTAAATCTTTATCTGCATCATATTGGTGCGTATTTTGCTGTTGCTGAATGTGTTTTGCTTGTTGCATGCCAAAATAGTGCAATCAAAATGGGCGCTTGATGAACATGAAACAAATTCACAAAAGTGGAACGATTATTGCAATACACTTATATAATAAATTTCCAGGCTTAAGATTAAGGCTAGAAATCAACGTTAAGTAAAAACGATTACCGGGGCAATCAATGGCGATTCGCGTTACAATAAATCACAAGACAGAATATCGATACGACAGATTAGTCAGCCTGTCGCCACACACAGTTCGTCTGCGTCCGGCTGTGCATACGCGTACGCCGGTCCATAGTTACTCGCTCAAGGTGTTTCCAGAAAAACACTTTATAAACTGGCAGCAAGATCCCTACGGTAACTTTCTGGCGCGCCTGACGTTCCCGGAAAAAACAAAGAAATTTTCAGTGGAAGTCAGCCTGGTCGCCGAGATGGTGGTCATCAATCCGTTTGATTTTTTTCTCGATGAAGACGCCAATCATTATCCCTTTACTTACAATAAAAATCTGGCAGCCCAGCTGGCGCCCTATAGAACGATCAACGCTAACGGCCCATTACTGCAGGAATGGGTCGCTGGTATCGACCGATCGCGCATGCAGACCAATGATTTTTTAGTGGCGTTGAATCAGAAGCTGCAGAAAGATATCGGTTACAACATCCGGATGGAGCCGGGTGTGCAAAGGTGTGATGAAACCTTAACTCTAAAACGTGGTTCCTGTCGCGACACGGCGTGGTTACTGGTTCAGATACTGCGTCATCTTGGTCTGGCGTCACGTTTTGTGTCTGGCTATTTAATACAGTTAAAAGCCGACGAAAAATCGCTCGACGGACCGTCAGGCACGGAAAAAGATTTTACTGATCTGCATGCCTGGGTTGAAGTGTATCTGCCGGGTGCGGGCTGGGTTGGTCTCGATCCGACTTCCGGTTTATTTGCTGGCGAAGGCCATATACCGCTGGCATGTACACCAAACCCGATGAGTGCAGCGGCAATATCGGGTGCCAGTGACGAAGCAAAAGTTGAGTTTTATTTTCATAACGAAGTGACCCGCATACACGAAGACCCCAGGGTGACACTGCCCTACAGTGAGCAGCAGTGGAGTGAGATAAATCAGCTAGGTGAACAGGTTGATGAAGAACTGGTAGCCAATGATGTTCGATTGACCATGGGGGGAGAGCCGACGTTTGTTTCCATCGATGATATGGAAAGCGTGCAGTGGAACACCGGCGCACTGGGTGACCACAAACGCGAACGCGCGGGCGATCTTTTCTTACGATTAAAACAACGCTTTGCACCGGGCGCAGCCTTGCAATATGGCCAGGGTAAATGGTATCCGGGTGAAGTGCTGCCGCGTTGGGCACTGGGTTGTTTCTGGCGTGCGGATGGTCAACCGGTGTGGCAGGACCCGGCATTAATTGCCAGGGAAGATGCTAAAGAAACTTACGGTGCTGAAGATGCAAAACGTTTTATGCAGACTTTATGCCGCTATCTTAATATCGATGACGAATGCATCAATACCGGCTATGAAGATGTTTATTATTATCTTTGGAAAGAGGGCACACTGCCCGCTAATGTTGATGTTCTAAACAGTAAGCTCGAAGAAAAAACTGAGCGCGAGCGACTGCGTCGGCTGTTCGAAAAAGGTATCGGCGAAGTCAGCGGTTATGCTATTCCGTTGAAATGGAACAGTGTGTCTGAAAAAGCCGGCTGGTCTTCCTGCCGATGGACATTCAGGCGCGGCGAAATGTTCCTGTTGCCGGGGGATTCGCCGATGGGTTATCGCTTACCGCTGGATTCTTTACCCTGGGTGGAGAAAGATAAACGTTTTCCTGATCCTGAGCGTTGTACTTTTGAGCCAAGAGGCCCGTTAGGGGATGTCTATGGCGAAGTCGCACTGCGTTATGCCGAGTTTGAAAAAGCGCCGAGGAACTTACTCGCAGAGGATCTATCGGACAGTTCGTCAGAGCAGACAGCAGACTATCCGCTCGGTGTCGATAGTTCGGGTGTTGAAGAGACATCTGAAAGTGCACGGTTTTCCGAGTCCGGAGTTTCAGAACCTACGTTTTCAGAATCAAGATTTCCAGAACTCATCCATACCGCATTATGTGTCGAACCGCGCAACGGTCATCTTTATGTGTTTCTGCCGCCGCAAACACACCTGGAACATTATCTTGATCTGGTTCATTGTGTCGAAAAAACCGCCGCTGAACTCAACATACCGGTCTTCATGGAAGGCTATGAACCGCCGCATGATTTTCGCTTAAAACGTTTCGCGGTGACACCCGACCCTGGTGTTATCGAAGTCAACATCCATCCTGCGTACAGCTGGAACGAACTGCTGGAGAATATGCAGGCGGTCTATCAGGAGGCGAGACTGGCACGGCTTGCCACAGAAAAATTCATGCTCGATGGCCGTCATACCGGTACCGGTGGTGGTAATCATGTCACCATCGGCGGTGCGACGCCGGCGGATAGTCCCATGCTGCGTCGTCCGGATGTATTACAGAGTCTGGTCACTTACTGGCAGCGGCATCCCGGTCTGTCCTATCTGTTTTCCGGGCTGTTTATCGGCCCGACCAGTCAGGCGCCAAGGGTGGATGAAGCACGTGACGATAGTCTGTATGAATTAGAAATTGCCTTTCAGCAGATGCCCGAAGGTGAAACGCCATCGCCATGGATCGTTGATCGACTGCTGAGAAATCTGCTGGTCGATGTCAGCGGTAATACCCATCGTTCAGAATTTTGTATCGACAAACTGTATTCGCCCAACAGTGTCACTGGCCGTCTCGGCCTGGTGGAATTTCGCGCTTTTGAGATGCCGCCGCATGTCGAGATGAGTATGGTGCAGGTATTACTGCTGCGTTCGTTGATCGCAAAATTCTGGAAGCAGCCGTACCGAAAAAAACCGGTACATTGGGGTACCGAGTTGCACGACCGCTTCATGCTGCCGCATTACGTGTGGCAGGATATCCGTGATGTCGTGTGTGATCTTCAGTCGTCAGGTCTTCCTTTCAAACTTGAATGGTTAGCACCGTTTCAGGAGTTCCGTTTTCCGCATATCGGTGATGTTACGCATCATGATGTCCATCTCGAAATTCGTACCGCTATGGAACCCTGGCATGTGCTGGGTGAAGAGGTGACCGCACTGGGAACATCCCGTTTTGTCGATTCAGCCGTAGAACGCGTACAGGTGAAAGTTACCGGCGCGACGGATGAGCGCCATGTTGTCGTGTGTAACGGCAGACGCGTGCCACTAAGGCCGACCGGCCGCCGCGGTGAATTTGTTGGTGCGGTTCGTTTTAAAGCCTGGCAACCGCCATCGGGTCTGCATCCGATGATGGCGGTACATACGCCGCTGATTTTTGATATTTTAGATACCTGGAATGAACGATCTATCGGTGGTTGTACCTATTATTCCGGCCATCCGGGCGGCCGCCACGAGGAAACCTTCCCGGTTAATGCCAACGAGGCCGAGTCACGTCGTATCGCGCGCTTCAGAGATATCGGTTTTACCCCGGGGAAATTCGAAGCGCCAGTCGAAGAGACCAGCCGGGATTATCCGTATACACTCGACCTGAGGAAACAGTCGCCATGTTGATTTTTGCCTTGCCTGTAAGCTTATCCATGCGTAAAGTGCTGAGCTCACATTTAACAGACTCGTAATTCAATCGTGGCCATAGTCGGAACTGAATCCATGACCCAGGAGCTAACCCAGATCTGTCAGGGTTACGCTACAGCGGACAAACATGATGAGATGTGTGCAGCAGATGGCGGTATCCGTCCTCACTGGCACTATCTCATGCAATCGCTAAATGGCATGGGCAGTGGTGAATTGCAGCGCCGCCGTGAAGAAGCCTGGCGTCTGATCCGCGAAAATGATGTTACCTATAATATCTATGGTGATAAAGACAGCACCAGCAGGCCATGGAAGCTTGACCTGGTTCCGTTGCTCATCGAAAGCGAACAATGGCAGACCATCGAAGCGGGATTGATGCAGCGGGCAGAATTGCTCAACCTGGTGCTGCTCGATCTCTACGGGCCGCGTAACCTGATCAAGAAAGGCGTCATCCCGCCAGAACTGGTTTATTCGCATCCTGGATTTCTAAATCCCTGTGTCAATATACCGATGCCGGATACTCGCGCCCTGACTTTTTATGCAGCAGATCTGGTCAGGGATTCTGATGGTCAGATCAATGTATTAAGTGATCGTGCGCAGTCACCTTCCGGTGCGGGTTATGCTTTGGAAAACCGTCTGGTGATATCGCGGGTACTGCCCAGCCTGTTTAGAGATTCACATACGCATCGACTGGCAAATTTTTTCCGCACTGCAAGGCACGCGCTAAATCGTTTGTCACCGCGAGAAGGCGAAGAGCCTAACATCGTGTTGTTGAGTCCGGGGCCGGCGAATGAATCCTATTTCGAACATGCATATCTTGCCAACTATCTTGGTTACACCCTGGTCGAGGGTTCTGATCTTACGGTTCGCAATAACCGGGTCTGGCTGACCACACTGGAAGGCAGACGACCGGTCGATGTCATCCTGCGGCGAATGGATGATGATTATTGCGACCCGGTTGAATTACGCGGTGATTCCTACCTGGGTGTGCCGGGGCTTACCAATGTAGCGCGTTGCAAAAATGTTGGTATATCCAACCCTCTGGGCAGCGGTGTGCTTGAAAACCCGGCTCTGCTATCATTATTGCCCGAGTTATCGAAACATCTGCTCGGTGAAGAGTTGCGTCTCCCTTCCGTTCCCGTATGGTGGTGTGGCAATCAGACCCAGTGTGACTATGTACTGGCAAACCTGCATCAGATGGTGATTAAACCAGTGCATCCCTCTGTCGGTTTCAGGTTTATCTTTGGTTCCGGCTTGAGTAAAGGCAAACTTGAAAAACTGCGGCAAAAGATCAGAGCAAGACCACACCTGTTCGTCGGCCAGCAGGTCATGACCATGTCGACAGTACCGATACTGGGCAGTGACGGACTCAAACCACGCCACACGGTGTTAAGAAGTTTTCTGGTCGCAGATGAACATGACTACATGGCAATGCCGGGTGGGCTCACGCGAGTAGCGTCTGACGAGAGCAAGCTGGTGGTGTCGAATCAGGCTGGCGGTATCAATAAGGATACCTGGGTGCTAGCAACAGAGCCGGAAAAATATGTTAGCCTGTTGAGCGAACGCAGGCAGGCGCGTCTTGCGCCCGATAGCGGTGGTGAAGTTCCCGGGCGTGTTGCTGACAATATGTTCTGGGCAGGGCGGTATACCGAACGGGCAGAATTCAGCAGCCGGATATTGCGTTTGATATTACAATTTGTAGAGACTGGTGAGAGCGAAGAGACGCCGGTTTTCAGGCAGCTGTTAAGCTACCCTGACGAATCAGATAACACCATTAGCGGGCGAATCAAACACGGCGGATTTCAATGCGCTCGAAGCCGAGTTATTAAACGTAATCTCAGGACGGATGAATCCTGTCAGTCTCACCCAGACACTGGTCTCACTGTTGCGTTCAGTTCGCTCGGTGCGTGATCGTCTATCATCTGATACCTGGCGCATCATCAATATCATCGATGATGAACTCGGCTCCTTGCGTGGTATCACATCAGAGAACCTGGTCGATGCCGCCGATGAACAGGATAAACTGATTACGGCACTGACGGCGTTCACCGGCCTGACGCTGGAAAATATGACACGCGGCCGCAGCTGGCGTTTTCTCGACATCGGGCGGCGTATCGAGAGGTCATTGCAGGTAACCCGTCTGCTGCAGACCGCTTTAGTACATAACTCAAGCGACGATGAGCAGGCCCTGCTGTGTGATTCCATGCTGACCATCGTCGATAGCCTGATGACATATCGTCGGCGTTATCGCTACGGGATAAAGATCCCTGAGCTGCTCGATCTTATTATCTACGATGAAAACAATCCACGCTCGCTTGCCTTCCAGCTTTCAAAACTTGAGCGGCACATCGCTAATCTGCCGCAGCAGAATGAATCCGGCAGCCGTACTGAACTGGAGCGCCTGACACTCGAGACGGCAACATTGATAAGGCTGATCGATGTTAACCGACTGGCACTAGTCGATGAGAAAAGTGGCAAGCGAGAAAGCATGGAAAACTTCCTCGGTGTTCTCGGCACACGATTGCCGGCATTGTCTGATGCATTAACAGCGGCTTATTTCCGTACTGCAGAAACCCCGCATCAGCTGGTATCGTTACGCAGCGGAGCAGAGCAATGAAATACAGAGTCACCCACATCACCCAATATCGATACAGTAAAGATGTAAAACTGTGTCATAACGTCGCGCACCTGCTGCCGCGAAATACACCGCAGCAGACATGTTCGATCAGTGAGCTCAAAGTTTCTCCATTGCCGATAAACACCAATGAATGGACAGATATCTTTGGTAACAGACAGGCGAGCTTCAGTATCGAAAAACCGCACAATGAATTGACCGTGACAGCAATAAGCGAAGTAGAGGTTGTCCCGACCAGTTCATTGCTCGATACTGCCTTCCCCACATCATGGGAGCAGGCGGTCGAATACCTGAAGACGTCAACCGATCCGGAAACCATCGAGACACGCATGTTTACACTCGAATCGGACTTTATCGAGTTCAGTGATGAGATCAAAGATTACAGCATGAAATCGTTTGCGCAGACCGACCACTGCTCGAAGCGGTAGAAGATCTAATGCACCGAATATATAAAGATTTTAAGTACGACCCACATTTCAGTTCGATCGCAACACCTTTAGAGGAAGTGCTCGAGCATCGCAAAGGCGTGTGTCAGGATTTTGCTCACCTGGCCATTGCCTGTCTGCGCATGCAGGGACTTGCCGCCCGTTACATCAGCGGTTACCTTGAGACTATCCCACCCAAAGGCAAAAAACGTCTGGTCGGTGCCGATGCTTCACATGCCTGGTTCAGCGTTTACGTACCTCATCTCGGCTGGATTGATTTTGATCCCACCAATGCAAAAATTCCCGATGAGCAACACATCACTGCCGCCTGGGGACGAGACTACGCCGATGTCGCACCGCTTAAAGGTGTGATCTTTGGCGGCGGCGATAAAAACAAACTGGAAGTCTCGGTCGATGTCGAAAGGCTTTAGAAATACTTGCCGACCAGTGTTGGCTGGATCAGCTTAAAGCTAGAATCAAAGGTTAACAACTACCCTGGCAAAGAGGGATTCCGGCCGATCGAGGTGTGGTTGTCGGATGTTATTTCACACCACAAAATAGTCTGTTTACTATTTAATGTCATGTGAGTAAAAGGAATTGCTACGGATTGTTGGCAGGAGGGTGTTTGTCAGTTTTATACAAACAAGAGAATAATCTCTAAATGCTGATGGTGTGATTGGACAAAAACGTGAAATCTCATGGTTAGAAGTTGGTTACAAGCAGAAGGAAAGGGGGTGTCGTTAGAATTCTTTGGTTTGACGCCAGGTTAATGAGGCGTATATAATTTACTGAAAGCTAAGTTTAATGATTACGCTACCAATTGATGCCATACAGGTGAAGTCTGTTACAACAGCGCGTGCTGTACGTATCAGTTAGGAATTTTTCCTGTTGTTTTTCTTTCGTTAGCAGCACGGGTTAATAACTGAATTGAATCGTATTTTTGCAATTTTTATAAATGGAGAAAGCTATGCGGAACAAAATATTATCGATACTACCCGCACTTGGTCTGACAGCCATGCTTCTGCCTGCCAGCGTGTCGGCCGCGGGTCTGGATGGAAAGTCAAAACTGGTGTGTGCCGCGATCGACGTGATCGGTTGC